>JAIECJ010000071.1 GCA_029068555.1 Lachnospiraceae bacterium | reverse complement strand
GTCGAGGCTTGGGGAGTAGTGCTATCAGGAAAATAGGCAAGTCAAACTGCCAATTACTTAATATTCATTGTACTAGAGCGTGTTTGAAAAATGCTTTCTGCCAGATGTGCGTCACAGTTTGTGGGAGATTTGTGCCAAATGAAGGAGGCGTAGCGGGCTACGCCCACTGAATTTGGTGCAAATATCACGCAAAGTGGTGAATACGACGCATACGCGTCGTTATATAGATGGCAGGAATGATTTTTCAAACACGCTCTAGAGCGTGTTTGAAAAATGCTTTCTGCCAGATGTGCGTCACAATTTGTGGGAGATTTGTGCCAAATGAAGGAGGCATAGCGGGCTATGTTGACTGAATTTGGTGCAAATATCACGCAAAGTGGTGAATACGACGCGTACGCGTCGTTATGCAGCTGGCAGGAATGATTTTTCAAACACGCTCTAGTATACAGTATAACACAACAAAATTTCCTGCTCAATATAAATTATCTTGAATAGAAATCATGTCCGCCATATGAAAACAAAAAAGTAAGATTGGTGTCAAACCAATTCACATTTTCGCTGTCCGCATATTTCCTTGCCATAAAATAGAGTGCACCATTTGATATGTCTTCTCCCCTGAGTGCGCTATATACTACGTCTTTCGTCTCCTCCGATATTTTCACCTGATTAATTGCACCATTGGAAACCGGTGAAAACTGTGTTACATTCTGCGCTTTCTGATATACGACATCTGTTACATTGTTGGGAAATTTTTTATTTTTCACACGATTAATTACTACATTTGCTACAAGCAGCTTACCTTTCCTGTCCTCACCGCCTGCCTCTGCCTCCACGATTTTCATGAGCGTGTCCAAATCTTTGTCTGACACTTCAATGCAGAACCGCTGCTTCATTGTCTGATAAGAAATAATACGTTCCAGTGATTCAAACTTTTCAAGCTCCACTTGTTCCGTTATTACATGCACCGTCTCCTGTTTTGAGACTTTCTGTGCCTGCACCTCATACTGCTTCGAGAATATAAGCAATACTGCACAGACGACATTTGCAATGAATAAAAGGATATAGCTTTTTGAATACATAATCTGTTGTTGTTTCCTTTCTGTTTGTATACCTTCCGTTAAAAATCCTTTCACATTTTAGTCTATTCGCTTGTCCCGAAAAAAATTCATAAAAGATTTCGACATTATTTTTGACATTCAGACATTATCTGAACTGTTACGAAAGCCAGAACAAATCTTGACAAACGGCAGACATACACATACAATACATTCGTTAGACATCATAATAATTGTAACGGGAACAAATGAGGAGATTATTGACAATGAAAGGTGTATTTACAGCTAAAAAGAAGGATGGCACTGTTTACTACCGAGCCTCTATCACATATCGAAAAAAACATATCAGTCTGGGCGGATTTGACACAATGCAGTCTGCCAGCGCTGCATATCTTGAAGCCGACAAACTGCTAAACCGTGAGCAATTCCGCATCAACCAATATCGGGATAACTCTCCTCTTCCCTTTGAAAAATGGGTTATCCTCATCAATTTTCGCGATAACGGCATTTATTTTAGCACGCCTATCTACGCCCGCACCAAGTTTTTTTACTATTATTTGTCGCCAAACGATGTCCTGAAGTTTGATATTGATGACTTGTTCTATTACTCATCACACAAAATCATGAAGCGCAATGGTCATCTTTTTGTCGCAGACTACGGAATGCAGGTCAATATCTTAAATCGCTATGGCATCAGAAGCTTTGCCGTTGCCGGTAAAGATTATCTTTTCCTAAATGATGATGATACCGATTTTCGCCATGAAAACCTTCAGGTTGTGAACCGTTATCAGGGTGTCTCCGAAGTCACTTTTAGGGGAAAACGCAGATACCGGGCGCGCATCAACATCCCCGGCTACTATGTCATCGGTCATTACCACAGTGAAATTGATGCCGCAATCGCCTACAACAAGGCGATTGACATACTCAAAAAAAGAGGGGTGTCAAAGAAATACACCCCCAATTATATAGAAGGGCTCTCCCCTTCCACATATGCAGACATTTACTCACGCCTTAAGATATCAGAAAAAATAATAAACTACTCAGTAAATAAAACAGAACCATCCAATTAGAAGGTTCTGTTTTATCCTTATTTCATTTACTTTGTATAGTCTTTAAAACTCATAATCATCGTGGCATCACCAGATATTCCTTTGATACTGGCATCTGAATCATACTGCCACATGCCAAATTGATACGGATATTCCGGTTTATCACTGTCCTGCGCAAACCACACATCATAATCCTGCAGTTCCTCCATGTCTACCATAGTAAGCAGCCACTCTTTGTCTCCATAAATCATGGGCTGATATCCTGCATCCTCAACCCTGTCCATAAACGCCTTTGCAATCTGTGTCCTGTCTGTCATTTCAAGCGCTTCGATACGTGCCACATCATCATCTACATTTTCCATGGCAAACACAACCGGATATTTTACATTATAGCCTGATATCGCATCAAGCAGCTCATCCACTTCCTCCCTTGCCTCTGCCTTACTTACAGCCTGCGAGCAAAAATACACACCAATATCCAGTCCTGCTTTCTTCGCAGCCTTAAGGTTGTCCTGATAATTCGTGTCCATGACAATATTTCCGCTGCTGTAGCCTCTGGCACCAACCTTTATCATGACAAAATCACAGCCTGCATTTTTGAGTTTGCCAAAATCCACATCCCCCTGATTTGCCGAGATATCAACACCACATTTTGAGACAACCTTACCGTCTTCCTTGTAATTCATAAAAGGCTTCTGATATGTAAGATTTGAATAGTCATATTTGTTTTTCGGTATATCCTTGTTGATGTCTACCCATTCCTTGGTTCCGTCCGCATGTTTTACCTGAATGCTTTTGTCGTCATCTTCATCATTTTCATCTGTCTTTTTGTCTTCCTTGTCCTTCTCCTCATCGCTGTCCGTTTTCTTGTCTCCATTTATGTCTTCCTTGTTCGTCATATCATAAACTGAAGTTTTGCCTTTTGACAATCCATCGGCTGTCTGTGACTTATCTGTACTGCCCGCACTATCTGCAGAACCGTCAATTACGGTCTCTCCTGTCGTCTGGTTGGTAACTGTACCATTATTTTTATTTGACTTGGAAGTACTTTTGTCCCTGCCAGTATCCGGAAGCGACCATATATCAAGGTCATCTGATGTCAGCTTACTCTCAGCTATCACATTCTCTGATGCGTTTGCCTCCATCTGCCTGCTTGTCTCCGCTGCTTTTGCCTCCTTCTGTGCCAGTGCTGCCGCATAACCACTGCCATCTGACTTTGATTTCGACTGATTCGCCCAAAAAACAAGTGCCGTTACCCCAAGAATAACCACAGACATAATCAGTGCCATATATACATACACCATCTTGGAACCCGAACTATGTTCCTCCTCATAATAATCGTCATGTAATTTCATATCATAGATTCCCCCTAATACAGCTGTTTGAATTTACATAATTAATTTACAAGGGTTATTATATAATATTTCAGCTACAATTTCAATTATTTTCTGATTTTTTTAGATATTGTTTTTTCCCCATCTGTGATGATAAAATAGAAATTGAAAAAATATATGAGGTAATAATCATGAAAAAGATGTTCATTTGTTTCCTGCTCCTGATATCCGGCATCGTAACCGGATGCGCAGGCGGCAGTTCCAAATCCCCTGTATCACGGACAGGATTTGCTTTCGACACTGTCGTAACCATCACAATCTATGACAATCGGAAAGCAGATGTCCTTGACCACTGTCTTGCACTCTGCGAAAAATATGAATCCCTTTTCAGCGCAACGCTCGAAGGCTCCGAGGTATGGAATATTAATCACGCTGGAGGAAGTGCTGTCGCAGTCTCCTATGACACTGCATCGCTGATTCAGTCAGCCCTATACTACTGCGACCACAGCCAGGGTATGCTTGATCTTACACTTCGCCCTGTTGCTGAGGAGTGGAACATCTCTGGACAGATGGAAAAGGCATCTAATATTGCCGACTACGAATACTATATCCCATCCGGCCAGATACTTTCCGGACTTTTAGAACATGTCAATTACAAAAATGTCATTCTAACTGATTCCGCCGGAAACGTAATCAGTTGTAATGATCAGCTTTCTGATGACGTCAGATACTTTGTTGCACGAAGGGATAATCAAAGTGCTATAGATCTTGGTTTTATTGCAAAAGGCTATATCGCAGACCGCCTGAAAGAATACTTGTTGTCAGAAGGCGTGGAAAGCGGTATCATCAGTCTTGGCGGAAATATTCTGCTTGTCGGTTCCAAGCCTGATGGCTCACCATTTCAGGTAGGTATTCAGAAACCGTTTGGCGCCCCAAACGAGATCATCAGCACCATTCAAAAAAGTGATTCTTCTATTGTCTCTTCGGGCTGTTATGAACGCTTTTTTATGGTGGACAACGACAATAAAGACAGGACAATCTATCATCACATCTTTGATGCGGCAACAGGTTATCCTGTCCAGAATGACCTTCTCGGCGTCACAATTCTCTCTGACTCCTCCGTGGAAGGCGATGCGCTCAGCACCTACTGTTATCTCCTTGGTCTTGAGAAAGGACTAGCGTATATCAACAGTCTCGAAAATGTAGATGCTGTATTTGTGACAAAAGAGTATGAAATTATTCCTTCATACTGAGTGGATAGTTCTTAAATTGCGCTGGCGCATCCGTCTCTAGAGCGTGCAGCAACAACGCAAAACCTCACTGACATTCATCATCAAACCTGAAAATCGGCAAGGTTTTAAATAATTACACAACCAGGATTTAAACAATTGCCTTCTTCGGGCATTTCTCCTTGCAGGCACCACATCCGGTACACTTGCTCTGGTCAATATGTGCATGGAAGTCTGTCACTGTCACTGCACCTGACGGACAGGCTTTCACACAGAGGCTGCATCCAATACATCCTGACTGACAGGCTTTCATGGTGACAGGTCCTTTGTCTTTGGAACTGCATGCCACTGCCACTTTCCAATCATACGGAATCAGCTCAATCAGCTGCTTCGGACATGCGGCTACGCACTTGCCGCATGCCTTGCATTTTTCCTTGTCAACCTTTGCAATGCCATTGACAATGTGAATCGCATCAAAAGGAC
This sequence comes from Lachnospiraceae bacterium, assembly GCA_029068555.1. Classification (GTDB taxonomy): domain Bacteria; phylum Bacillota; class Clostridia; order Lachnospirales; family Lachnospiraceae; genus COE1. The sequence continues at coordinate 18,806 of JAIECJ010000071.1, read as the reverse complement.
AGGCTTTCACGCAGTTGCCATATCCAAGGCACCCATAATTACAGGACTTCGCCCCGCCATCTGGCACATATCTGACCATTTCACAATCTTCCACGCCAGTATATTCATAGATTTTCGTAGTTCTATCACAGTCGCCTGCACACTTCACAAAAGCTGTCATTCGCACGGTCTCACCTGCCTCCACACCCATGATGGCAGCAACTTTTTTACCGACAGACTCCCCACCGACAGGGCAGGCATTGACTGGCGCCTCGCCCTTTGCAATTGCCGCAGCCAGTCCCGAACAGCCTGGAAATCCACAGCCTCCGCAATTGTTACCTGGAAGCACGCCCAATACAGCCTCCTCCTTCTCATCCACCTCTACTTTAAACACAATACTTGCTATGCCGAGAAAGACACCCAGTAATAAACCTACTCCGCCCACAACTGCTACAGCAGTTAATATTGCTGATATATTCATACTTTACCTCCATCCCCTCTCACAGCAATCCCGAGAATCCACAGAATGCAATCGCCATCAGTCCAGCTGTAATCAGCACAATCGGCATTCCCCTGAAGGATTCTGGTACATCATTATATTCCATTTTCTCACGGATTCCGGCAAGAATCACAATTGCAATCATAAATCCAACAGCTGTGAACAGACCACTTGCAATGCTAAAGCCGATTCCGTAGTTCTTCTGCACATTTGTCAGCGCGATACCCAGCACTGCACAGTTTGTCGTAATCAGCGGAAGATACACGCCAAGTGCCTGATACAGCGAAGGAACATATTTTTTCAAAAACATCTCAACAAACTGTACAAGCGCAGCTATAACCAATATGAAAACAATAGTCTGCAAATATGTAATATCAAACCGATCCAACACAAACTTATAGATGACAGCCGCCACGCCGGAGGCAATCGTTATGACAAAGATAACAGCGCCCCCCATGCCCACAGCAGTGTCTACTTTCTTGGACACACCAAGAAATGGACAAAGCCCCAGGAACTGACTGAGCACAACGTTGCTCACAAGAGAAGAACCAATCATAAGCACCAACAAATCCTTTACCACATTCAGCATCTCTTACCCCTCCTTCTTCTTGTCCGCTTTGGCTTCCGCAACGGAACCTGATGCACCACTCACATCAACAAAGCGGTGTACACATCCGCTGTCTGCGCAGCTTGCGCAGTCCGAACTGCATCCTGACTGAATTTTGTCCACATTCTGACCCTTTTCCTGCATCTTTCTCTTAATGCGGTTCTGTAATGCAGTCAGTGCAGCAAGCACAAAAAAGGCACCTGGCGCAAGCACAAAAATACTGATCGGAACATACTCTACTGAGGTAAATATGCCAAGCACATTATTGATTACAGGGATCCCAAAAAGCTCACCAGCTCCCAGAAGTTCTCTCACTGCACCGATTGCCGTGAGCGCCACCGTAAAACCAAGCCCCATTCCAAGACCGTCAAATATGGATGGAATCACAGGATTCTTGGATGCAAAGGACTCCGCACGTCCCAGGATAATGCAGTTTACCACAATCAGTGGAATATATAAGCCAAGCGCTGAATAGAGACTAGGTATAAAGCCCTCAAGCAGCAACTGTACCATTGTGACAAAAGAAGCTACAATTACAATAAATGCAGGGATTCTCACCCTGTTTGGAATAATATGTCTCAACAGTGAAATAATGGCATTGCTGAGTACCAGAACCGCCGTCGTCGTCAGTCCCATTCCAAGACCATTGATCGCTGATGTTGTAACCGCAAGTGTAGGACACATGCCGAGCGCCAGTACAAAAGTTGGGTTTTCTTTAACAAGTCCATTAAAAAATACTTCCAGGGAACTCTGCCTTGCTTCATTGTTTACTTCACTCATTTATGCCACCCCCCTCGTTTTCTGCAAGAACGCTATTAAAAAACATCAGACCACCATTAACCCCGTTGACTATAGCATTTGTAGTGATAGTGGCTCCGCTGATTGCATCAATCTCACTGTCGCTTGTCGAACCTGATTTTGTATATGAAAAGCGCTCAACCTTTTTATTTGCGAACTGCGGGACAAGCACATCTCCCGCTTTCATGCCGAGTCCTGCCGTCTCTGAAATACTTAAAAGCGATATGCCATTCAGCGTCCCATCGAGCGTCACGCCCATTGAAAACTGAATATCCCCGCCGTATCCTTCATGGTCAGTGACTGTAATCACATATCCCATCAGCTGACCTGAACTGTCAAGTGCCTGCATTACCTCATCAATATCCATATTGAAATCTTTTCCTGCCACAAAATATGCCGTAGGCCCATCTTCCCCCACCAGAGTCTCAAATGCATCTGCATCTGCAAATACGTTTTTACACGCCTCTGCCTTTGCCTTCGCCTTTTGCTGTGCAATCGGTTCCTTTGTCACATCATACACAAATCCCAAAAGCAGTCCGGCAACAAGCGTTATCGCAAAGAGAATAAGCGCGTCTTTTATCATTGATTTCTTCTCGTTATCCATATCAATAAGTCTGCCTCCTTATATGCTTCATTTATTGTTTAGTTTTTTGATCCCTTTCTGCCAAATGCGACAGGCTTTGTAACCTTTTCTATCAAAGGCACTAACAGATTTCCCAGAATAATCGCATAAGAAACCCCTTCTGCCGATGGTCCGAATATTCTAAATATACCTGTCATAACACCCAAAAATATGCCAAACAGATACTGACCGTTTTTTGTAATTGGTCTCGTAACATAATCTGTCGCCATAAAAAATGCTCCCAGCATCAGTCCACCGCCTGCAAGCTGTGACATAATGTAATTGATATCCAGTCCGCGCCCGCCAAACAATATGATAAACACAACAAAACTCAATATATAAGAACCCGGAACACGAAGATCAATCACTTGCATTACGAGAAGAAATGCTGCGCCAATTAAAAGCGCTATCACGCTTGTCTCACCTATCGTACCAGATGTGCGTCCTATAATCATATCGAGCAGCTCTGGAGCTCCCTCTCCTGACTTGATAACCGCAAGCGGCGTCGCACCGGTATATGCATCACAGTCGAAGTTCGTCATGATAGATGTAAAGGATATTATCAGAAAACATCTGGCTCCAAGCGCCGGATTCATAAAATTCTGTCCCAGTCCTCCAAACAACATTTTTACTACTATAATTGCAAACACGCCGCCAATCACGCCAATCCACAAAGGAGCATTGGGTGGAAGATTCAATGCCAGCAGCAGACCTGTGACAGCTGCCGAAAAGTCACTGATTGAAATTTTCTTTTTCATGCATCTGTCATATATGTACTCTGTCAACACAGTTGCCGCTACTGTAATCATCACCAGAAGCAGCGCGTGCAGACCAAAATTAAATACCCCGAATATTGTCGCCGGAAGCAAAGCAATCACCACATACAGCATAATGCGGGATGTCGTGTCCTTTGAACGTATATGCGGGTTTGATGATACCTTTAACATATTTTCCACGTCGGTAACCCCCTATTTTTTCCTGTTCGCAAGAACTGTTTTTCTCATAGACTTGATGGACTGAGTCAACTGGCGTTTTGCTGGGCAGACAAAGCTGCAGCAGCCGCACTCACAGCATTCCATTCCATCATTTGCAACAAATGCTTCCTCGTCACCATGCTGTGCAAGGACTGCAAGTTTTCTGGGTACAACTCTTCCCGGACACACCTCTACGCAGCGCCCGCAGTTAATGCATGGACTGGGTTCCATCGCAGACACTTCATCTTTCGTCAGACACAAAAGCGCAGATGCCGTTTTTGTGGTCGGAACATTCAAATCAAACAGGGCAAAACCCATCATCGGCCCGCCTGACACCACCTTTTCAGGTTCCGTCTTGAAACCGCCTGCCTCTGCTATCAGGTCATTATAATTCATACCAATACGAACATAAAAATTTCTCGGATCGTTTACCGCATCACCAGTAACCGTGACAATTCTGTTCATCAATGGTTTTCCCTCTGCAACTGCATGGTACACTGCCACAATGGTGTCTACATTGTCAACAACACAGCCCGCATCCGCCGGGAGCATGGAGGAATTGATTTCCCTCCCTGTCGACGCATAAATAAGCTGCCTCTCTGCGCCTTGCGGATACTTTGTTTTCAGTGCCTTTACTATTATCCTGCTCTCCTTTTCAGTAAGCCGTGTCAGCAGCTCTATGCAGTCTGCCTTATTGTCCTCAATTGCCAGAATTCCCTGTGCATTATCAAACAGGCGAAGGATAATTTTCAGCCCATCTATCAATTTTTGCGGTTCTTCCAACATTCTCCGGTAGTCAGAAGTCAGGTAAGGCTCACACTCAGCACAGTTTGCTATCACATAGTCTATTTTGTCCGGCTCCTTCGGCGAAAGCTTCACATGCGTCGGAAAACCTGCCCCGCCCATGCCTACCACACCTGCCTCTTTTATCAGTTCCACAATCTCTTTCTTATCAAGCTTCTGATAATCATGCGGTGTATATTTTACTTCCTCAAAAAGTCCGTCATTGTCAATGATGATGGAGTTAACCATATCACCCGTAACAACACGTCTAGGTTCTATGTTTTTGACTGTCCCAGACACCGTCGCATAAATCGGGGCTGACACAAATCCGCCTGCTTCCGCTATCTTTTGTCCGGCAAGCACCCTGTCGCCCTTGTTCACCACAGGTACCGCAGGCGCGCCAATATGCTGACTGAGGGGGTAAACCATTTCGCCTTTTGGCACGATCATCTTCATAGGTTTATCCTTTGACAGGTCTTTGCCATCATAAGGATGTACTCCGCCTCGAAATGTAAGTTTTGCCATTTCCGCTCCTTCTTTCTTTGTATATTTTTTGAAATATTTCTACTATATATACTATACTATTTTTTTTGAAATTTTTCATTATTTTTTGCAAAGTTTCACAAAATTTTCCGTGAAACTTTTGACACTTGAGTCCGTATATGATAAGTTATAATTGTTACAGCCAAAAATATCTGAACCTTATACTGCCGGCTTACACAGAACAATTGCGAAAGGACAAATGATTCAAACCATGAAATGCATAGAAAAGAGTATGGGAATATTATCTCCCAGATACCCAATTGAGAATTTCTGCATTCCAGCGCAGACTCTATTTATTGATATAGAAACAACAGGATTATATGTGCGCAGCTCCAATCTTTATATGATTGGCTGTGCTTATTTGGACGAGCCAGAGGATAAGCCTTCTGTATGGCGCTCCATTCAATGGCTTGCAACCAATTATGAAGATGAAGTTAATGTTTTAAACGCCTTTGCAGCCTTTGCAAAAACATACCGTTACCTGATTCATTTTAACGGAAACCAGTTTGACATACCTTATCTGCAAAACAAGATGCAGCAGTACAATATCAGCTTAAACTTTGATGAATATGAGGGAATTGATATCTATCGACGCATATCTCCATACAAGGCCTTTCTCAAGCTGCCAAACTGTAAACAGAAAACGATTGAAAACTTTATTACATCCACTGTGCGTGAAGACGCCTATACAGGCGGAGAGCTGATTGACATCTACCATGAATATGTACTGAACCATGATGCGGAGAAAGAACTCCTTCTTCTTCTCCACAACGAGGAAGATGTCAAGGGTATGCTTGAAATTGTGGCGGCTCTCGCAGTCTGCGACCTATTTCACCTTCCAGTGAAGGTCACAAAGGTTCAGGCAAATTATTATAAAGATATCGACCAGCAGCAATGCTCGGAAATTATTATGAGTCTCAAGCTTCCCACCTTCCTTCCCACTGAGATATCATACGGCGCACACGACTGCTATTTCAGCGGCTGCGGTACTGAAGGCAAGCTGCGTGTTCCTATCTATGAAGGAGAGCTGAAATATTTCTACTCAAACTACAAAGATTATTATTATCTTCCAAAAGAAGATACTGCCATTCACAAGTCAGTCGCATCCTTTGTCGACAAAAATTACCGCAAACAGGCTACGGCAAGAACCTGCTACACCCGGAAAGTATCGTCATATCTTCCCCAGTGGGATGCACTGTTCACACCTTTCTTTAAGAAGGATTATGATGACAAAGACCTATACTTTGAACTGACTGACGAATTTAAGACCCAGCGTGAATCGTTTAATTCATATGCGCACCATATTCTCGAGATGATGGGAGCAAATCACAAAAAATCCCAGAATGATTAATTTTCTGGGATTTTAACGTTCCTTAATACGTTTCTTTATAACATTTTTATGAATTTAGCTCAATATCCATAATTATTTATTCTTAATATAAAAGAAAGAATTTTTTCTATCGTAATTAATTTCTTTATAGTTCATAATCTGTTCTGTACTACCTATAAACAAAATACCGTTTGTCTTTAATGAAGCATTAAATTTGCGGAACACCTCATCTTTTGCCTCTTCTGTAAAATAGATGAGCACATTTCTGCACACAATCAAATCGCATTTATCAGGATATGTATCCTTTAATAAATTATGCTGTTTAAACTGAACCCTTGCCTTAATCTCATTTGATATTTGATATGAAGGGCCTACCTTTGTGAAATATTTCTTTTTGAAATCATCCGGCACAGCAGCAATACTCTTCTCGTTGTACAGACCTACTTTTGCTTTCTCAATAACCTGTTTATCAATATCAGTTGCTATTATGTTAATCTGGTTTAGCGGGATATGTCTTGAAAATGCCATGACAAGCGAATATGGCTCATCACCTGTAGAGCATGCCGCACTCCATACTTTAAGACTCTTACCGAATTTCCCAATAAGCTCTGGGATAATCTCCTTATCCATCAGCTTCCACTGCTCAGGATTCCTGTAAAATTCAGATACATTGATTGTCAGGTAGTTCACAAAATCATCAAAGACTGCCTTGTCATCACGGAGCCTTGCCACAAACTTATCATATCCTGTTACTTTGTGTTTTGCAATCAGCGTATCAATTCGACGCTTCATCTGTTTTTCTTTATATGCGTTCAAATCAATTTTGGTTAATGCGAAAACTTCTTTTTTAAAATATTCATAATCATACACCATGAGTATTCCCCTTTCTATAATTTATTTCCCTTTCACACTCCCAGAACGTTACAATTCATACCTGCCATAAGTTTATGGAAATTTTAGTAAATTAAATGGTATTATAACCCAAGAACAAATACTCAAATAATCAGGCAGATATCCTTTACCCAATTATATGATATTAGGGCATTATATCATGCCCTAATATCATATCTCTATATCATGTATATCTTATTCTGCTTCCTCTGCTTCCTGTTTTGCAATTACAGCATCAATGTCAACAGATACAACATCTGAATCATCCACTGCCGCTGTCTCAACGGGAGCTTCCTTTGTCTCCGGAACAAGTAAAGCCTTCACACTAAGACTGATCTTCTTTCCTTCCTCATTGAAGTCGACAACCTTTGCTGTCACTTCCTGACCAACTGACAGAACATCAGAAGGCTTCTCAATATGCTCCTTGGCAATCTGTGAAACATGAAGTAATGCATCAATACCCGGCTCAAGCTCTACAAAAGCACCAAAATCTGTCATTCTGGCAACTCTTCCTGTTACTTCATTGCCTACTGCATATTTTGTAGCCGCATTTTTCCAAGGGTTGGAATCATCAAACTTAAGTGACAATGCAACTTTGTTTCCATCTATATCTTTTATCAATACTTTCAGTGTCTCGCCAACCTTGAATACTTTCTTGGGGTTCTCGACACGTCCCCAAGACATCTCTGAGATATGAAGCAGACCGTCTACACCACCAAGGTCAATAAACGCTCCAAAATCTGTGACATTCTTTACAGTACCTTCTATGATATCACCGACACTGATTCTTTCAAATAACTCTTTCTGCATCTCAGCCTTCTTTGCAACAATAAGCTGCTTGCGGTCACCAATATACCTTCTTCTCTTCGGATTGTACTCACTGATTACAAACTCAATCTCCTGTCCGGCATATTTGCTTAAATCTTTCTCATATACATCTGACACAAGACTTGCAGGGATAAAAATTCTAACCTCATCCACTACAACACTTAAACCGCCATCCAATACCTGTGATACTTTTGCTGTCAATACTTCCTTGTTGTTGAAAGCCTCTTCAATTCTCTTATTGCCTCTGTCAGCAGCAAGTCTCTTATAGGTAAGGAGAACCTGTCCCTCACCGTCATTTACTTTCAGAACCTTAACTTCCATCTTGTCTCCAGAATTGATAATTGTTGTAAGGTCGACATTTGGCTCATTGGTGTACTCGTTACGTGTAAGAATACCATCTGACTTGTAACCGATGTTAAGGATTGCTTCATCCGGCTTCACGTCGATGACTGTACCTTCAATTACCTCTCCTGTATGAATAGTTTTTAATGATTCTTCTAACATTTGTTCAAAAGTTAATTCTGACATAATTTTGAACCTCCTCAATTATTTTGTTTGGGGTAGAAGCCCCCGCTGTGATGCCCACCAGTTCTACAGAATTAGGTAATTCTAATTGCAGGTCTTCCAGTGTTTGTATATAGTAAGTATTCTCACATTCACTTTTGCATAATTCGTAAAGCTTCCGTGTATTGGAACTGTGAGTACCACCTATCACAATCATCACGTCAGCTCTGGCTGCAAGTTCAAGCGCTTCCTTCTGACGTTCCTCTGTTGCGTTGCATATAGTATTCGCAACAATTATATCATAACCTTTTTTTTGAAAAATTTCAACTAAATCTTTAAATTTCTTGTAGTTAAATGTCGTTTGTGACACAATACATAACTTTTCGCCTGTTTCTGCGCGAAATTCTACGGCTTCTTCCTGCGACTCTATGACGACAGCCGGCGTCTTTGACCAGCCTTTGATCCCCTCCACTTCGGGGTGACCATCATTTCCGATAATAATAATCTGCCGCCCGTTCTCCGATTCCCTCTCGACAATTTTATGAATCCTTTTTACAAACGGACAGGTTGCGTCAATGCATTCCAGCCCTTTATCTGCTATCCGCTCATATATAATTTTCGGAACACCGTGGGAGCGGATAATAATACTTCCCCCGCCAAGCGCTTCGAGATCTTCCATGCTGTTCAACACTTTTACACCTTTATTCTCCAAGTCCTTCACAACTTCCTCGTTATGAATAATGGGACCATACGTATAAATCCTGTCCTTCTTATCTGCCTGTTCATAAACGGTGTCCACAGCCCGCCGCACGCCAAAACAGAAACCTGATTTTTTCGCCAATACTACTTCCACAAAATACCTCATACCGCTAATAATTCATCAATTTCAGATACAAGTATTCATTTGTCATGTAAATATTAATTTAATGCTTACACATCTCAATAATTGCATCCGCAACCTGCTCTATCGTCATGTCCGATGAATCAATAAGCACAGCATCCTCTGCCTGCCTTAGCGGTGAAAGCTCTCTATGCATGTCCTGATAGTCACGCTCTATAATATCCTTTTCAATAACATCAAGATCACATTCCTGTCCCTTAGCCCTGAGTTCCTCATAACGTCTCACAGCCCTTACATGACTGTCAGCGGTCAGATATACCTTTACATCTGCATCCGGAAGAACGCACGTTCCAATATCTCTTCCGTCCATCACAACGCTTTCCTTCTTCGCAAGTGTCTGCTGCAGCTCTACAAGCTTTTTCCTCACATCCTTATTTACACTGCTTGAAGAAGCCATTTTTCCTACATCTTCTGTACGAATAAGATCATTTACATTTCTTCCGTTCAGCCACACAATTTGCTCACCGTTTTCGTAAGTTATCGTCACATCCGCATCAGACGCCGCTGCACTTATCCTGTCCTGTTCGTCCGCCCTGATTCCCTGTTCTGTAAAATAAAGTGCCATAGCGCGGTACATCGCTCCTGTATCAACATAAACATAACCCTTTTTCTTTGCGATTAACTTCGCAATTGTACTTTTTCCTGCTCCAGCAGGTCCATCAATTGCAATATTGCAACTCATACTTTATTTTCTCCTATCATCATAGTTTTAACAAAATACACTTTTTTCATTCAAAGGAAGCCGCAGCGCTAAGTCCTGCCAAATATCCGGTAGACCATGCTATCTGAAGATTAAATCCGCCCGTAAGTGCATCCAGGTCAAGAACCTCTCCCGCAAAATAAAGTCCTTTCACAAGCTTTGACTCCATTGTCGAAGGAGAAATTTCATTTATGGCAACGCCACCCTTTGTGATAATTGCCTCGTCAAATCCCCTTAATCCTGTTATCGTAAGCTCCATTCGCTTTATTATACTGACAAACCGCCCTCTTTCTTCCTTGGTAATTTCATTTACTTTCTTATCTGGGTCAATTTTCGCAAGCACCGGAATTACTGGAATTAATTTTGTCGGAAACAAACTGCCTATGGCATTTTTAAACTGCTTATTCTTATTGCTGTCAAACTCTCTTAATACCCGCCTGTCTAGCTGTTCATAGGTAAGCGCCGGCTTCAAATCAATAAAAATCCTCGCCTTTTTTCCCCTATCCCCGCAAACTTTATGAACATAATGACTGCTTGCACTAAGCATAAGCGGTCCGCTGACTCCATAATGTGTAAAAAGCATTTCCCCAAAGTCCGAATAAATCTGTTTTCCATCTACTTCGACACTCGCCCGGACATTTCGCAGTGACAACCCCTGTAATTCATGGCACCAGCTCTCCTCGATGGAAAAGGGAACAAGCGACGGCATTGTCGGAACGATGCCGTGTCCGCATGATTCCGCAAAGCGATAACCATCTCCTGTAGATCCTGTAAGGACATATGAGCATCCGCCTGTAGCAACAATCATACTATCGGCATTTATCTCTGCCCATTTTCCGGTCACCTTATTGAATAATTCTGCACTGGCTATCCGCATAGTACATGTATTCTTTTTTTTGCCGGCTTTCTTACGATGGAATTTTTCGCACTGATCTTTCCCTGCTCCGCCATCCTCACCTGCAGCATGACTTTCAGAATGATTGTCAAACTGCACTGTCCGTATATTTTTCACTTCTGTATTAAGATAAATCTGCACATTTAGTTTCCTAAGCTCCTGCTCAAGTACCTTTATAATATCCGAACTGTGGTCAGACACCGGAAATACCCTTTGCCCTCTCTCGATCTTCAGCGGACATCCAGCATTCTCAAAAAAACACATGACTGCCTGATTGTCAAAACCATACACTGCACTATAGAGAAACCTGGAATGCTCCATGACATTCGCAAAAAGCTCCTGAATTTCGCAGGCATTCGTCACATTACATCTTCCCTTGCCTGTGATAAATATCTTTTTTCCCAGCTTCTCATTTTTCTCTATCAATATAACATTATTTTTCTTTCCTGTATGTGCCCCTGCCGCAGCAATTGCTGCCATCATACCGGCTGCACCCCCGCCTATCACTACAATATCCGACATATCTATCGCTTTCTCCTCTGTCCCATCTGAGCCTGCAAGGGTATATTGAGCATATCTTCGTCTATAAAATTAATCTCATCCTTCAGATAGACCTGATAATTATCCCATGCATGTTCAAGGGATTCCAAACTCTTTTTCACGTCATCCGGTCTTTTCAGACAGAGCGCCACTACCAACGCATTGATAAGGCTCAGCGGCGCAACAAGCGAATCAACAATTGAAACCATATCACTTCTTGCCAGAAGATTACATGACGAGTAGAGACACATCGGTGAATGTATAGTATCTGTGACTGTTATAACTTTTGCATTCTTATCATTTGCCATCTCCATCGCTTTCAGCGTCCGCATCGAATACCTGGGAAAGCTGATGCCTATCACAGCATCTTTCTCATTAATTCTGAGCATCTGTTCAAACGTTTCCGAAGTACTCGTAGAATCAAGCAGATAGACATCTCCGCGAATCATATTGAGATAAAAATGCAAAAATTCTGCAAGGGGCTTGCAGCTTCTAAGTCCGATAATATATATATGCGCTGCCCCTAATATAATGTCTGCAGCAGCCTCAAACGCCTGCAAATCCACATGTTCCAAGGTATCTTCTATCTTTTCTATGTCTGACCGCAATACAGAAGTCAATATTTCGGACTGTGAGCTTTTTCCATACTTGGCGCCAATATTCTGTACAGAATTCAGTTTCGTCTTGACCCACTCAGCCAATGCTTCCTGAAATTCAGGATAACCTTCATAATCAAGTGCATATGCAAAGCGAACCACCGTTGCTTCACTTATCCCTACGGCTTTTCCTAATTTTGCCGCAGTCATAAAAGCCGCCTGCTCATAGTGGTCTATGACAAAGGTTGCCAGCTTCTTATGGCTCTTACTCATTTTATGAAATCTCTCGTTTATTCTTGATATGGTATCATACCTAACATTATCCATCAACAACCCTCAACCCTGCCGCTTACGAACAGCTTTTATAAATATCTTTCAATAAATCTATCGTCTCTTCTTCTGTAAGGTCATAGTCACCAGTGAGAACCATGCAGGCACATCCATGTATAAAAATCCACATCTTCATAAACAGGCCGCTTGGATTCTGGCATCCTGCCGCAGCCGCCTTATTGATTTCCCTGCTGACTGCTCCTGATTTCCCATTCAAAAGCTCAAAAAGCCCTCTCTCCCCCCTATATTCAGATTGAAAAAGAAGTTGAAACAATCTTCTTTCTTCTTTTGCGTAATTTATATATGCAAGCCCAAGATGTATAAATGGTATATCCACATCCGACTTGTAATTTTCATAATAATTTCCAAAAGCCTCTATCGCTTTCTGATATATCTCTGTGTAGAGTTCACTCATATTTTCATAAACCCTGAAAATTGGCTGTGTCGAACACCCAATCTGTGCTGCCAGCTTTCTCGCCGTAACATTTTCTATCCCGTCCGCTCTTGCCAAAATAAAGGCGGTCTCTAATATGATATCCTTTGTAATCAATTCTTTTCTTGCCATTTTGCCATCCGTGCCTTTCTCGCAGCTGTAGTTCGCACCCTAGAGCGTGTTTGAAAAATCATTCCTGCCATCTGTATAACGATGCGCGTGTGTCGTATTCACCACTTTGCATGATATTTGCACCAAATTCAGTCAACATAAGGCATTGCCCTTTATGCCTTTGCCCCTATGCCTCCTTCATTTGGCACAAATCTCCCACAAATTGTGACGCACATCTGACAGAAAGCATTTTTCAAACACGCTCTAGTGCCCTGACAATTCCGACTCTGTACGGAACAATTATGCGTTTTTCTTAATTTGATGCAACAGTATCGGGTTAAAAACTTTAACCCGATACTGACATACAATCATAGACTATACAGGGTATGCACCATTTTTTGTATCAGCCTGAGCCATATCCACTTTGTCCTGCTGAGCCTGACGATACTTAAAGAAATCTGTAGCAACCTGCGGGAATAATGCATATGACAATACATCCTCATCCTGCTGCTTCCATTCCTTCATTTCTTCCTCAATTTTCTTTAACTCGTTTGGAAGCTTATCAGCCGGACGGCATGTGATAATTGTAGCTTTCTCTTCTGCTGAGAGTACCTTATCCTGTACCTCCTTATTAAACGGCTTAACCGTCTGGCCATATTCACCATGAAGAACAGCCTTTGTCTCCTTCGTAGCCATCTTATACCGTTCACCCATAAGTACATTGAACACAGCCTGCGTACCTACAATCTGTGATGAAGGCGTAACAAGAGGCGGCTCTCCCAAATCCTTACGAACTCTTGGAATTTCCTGAAGCACATCATAGTACTTATCTTCTGCGTTCTGTTCCTTTAACTGGCTAACCATGTTTGATAACATACCGCCAGGAACCTGATACATAAGCGTCTTAATATCAACACCGAGAACCTTCGGATTCAAAAGTCCGCTCTTTAAGCACTCTTCTCTGTAAGGTCTGAAGTGATCTGCGATCTTCGCCAGAAGATTCTGGTCAAATCCTGTATCATACGGAGTTCCCTTGAAAGTTTCTACCATAACCTCCGTAGCAGGCTGTGATGTACCAAGTGCAAAAGGAGAAATCGCGCAGTCAATAACATCTACACCAGCCTCAACAGCTTTTAAATAAGTCATGGAAGCAACACCTGATGTATAGTGTGTATGAAGCTGAATTGGAAGCCTTGTCGCGGACTTCATCGCCTTAATCAGCTCCTCCGCCTTATATGGCACCAAAAGCCCTGCCATATCCTTGATACAGATGGAATCCGCTCCCATCTCCTCGATGTCTTTCGCCATCTTCATCCAGTATTCAAGTGTATAGGCATCACCCAGTGTATAGGAAAGTGCAATCTGCGCCTCGCCGCGTCCTTCGCGCTTCTTCACTGTATTTGCCGCATTTACTGCACACTGAAGATTTCTAAGGTCATTAAAGCAGTCAAAAATACGTATAATATCAATACCGTTTGCAATAGATTTCTCAACAAATTCGGTTACTACATCATCGGCATAGTGACGATACCCCAGAATATTTTGCCCTCTGAAAAGCATTTGGAGTTTTGTATTCTTAACTTTATCCCTTATCTTCCTAAGTCTTGACCATGGATCTTCCTTCAGAAAACGAAGGGATGCGTCAAAAGTAGCGCCGCCCCAGCACTCTAAGGAATGATAGCCAACCTGATCCATTGTCTCAAGAATGGGAAGCATCAGTTCCGTCGGCATTCTTGTCGCTATTAAAGACTGGTGAGAGTCACGAAGAACTGTCTCTGTAATCTTAATAGGCTTTTTTATTGTTTCTGACATTATTATTCCTCCTTGTTTTTTTTGGAGAAAAAATGCGAGCTGCTCTCAGTGAGCAGAGGAATTTTCCTCCTTGTTTTTGGATTATTTGACTCATTAAACTGTGCAATTTATCGCGCTTTTCGCTCTATAATAGATGAAAGATCAAAGATATAGATTCCAAACAGGCATACTATTAATATCTTTGTCTTTCACCTTCACAGTTTTAAAAAACACCAAAGATTGCCATGAAAGTTCCTGCTGCAACAGCAGTACCTATAACACCCGCAACATTAGGTCCCATAGCATGCATCAGCAGGAAATTTGTCGGATCTGCCTCTGCACCAACCTTCTGTGAGACACGTGCTGCCATAGGAACCGCGGAAACACCTGCCGAACCAATCAGTGGATTTACTTTGCCCTTTGTAAGTACACACATCAGCTTGCCAAAAAGAACACCTGCCGCAGTACCAAACATAAATGCTATCAGACCTAACACAACAATTTTGATGGTATCCCAGTTGAGAAATGCCTCTGCACTTGTCGTAGCGCCTACAGAGGTGCCAAGCAGAATCACAACGATGTACATCAATGCGTTGGATGCCGTTTCCTGAAGCTGTCTTACCACGCCGGACTCTCTGAATAAATTACCTAACATCAACATACCAACAAGCGGAGCTGTTGTGGGAAGTATCAAACATACTACAATTGTAACTATGATTGGGAAGAGAATCTTCTCTAACTTTGAAACCGGGCGAAGCTGCGCCATTTTAATCTTTCTCTCTTTTTCAGTAGTGAAAAGTTTCATAATAGGCGGCTGGATAATCGGCACCAATGACATGTATGAATAAGCAGCTACTGCGATTGGTCCAAGCAGACCAGTCTGCCCAAGCTTACCTGCAAGGAAAATAGATGTAGGACCATCAGCGCCTCCGATAATAGATACTGCCGCTGCTGCCTTATCGTTAAAGCCAAGCGCTATCGCGCCAAAGTATGCCGCAAAAATACCAAACTGTGCCGCTGCACCGAGCAGAAAGCTCTTCGGGTTTGCAATCAGCGGTCCGAAGTCTGTCATTGCGCCCACGCCAAGGAATATCAGTGATGGCAGGATTGCCCATTCATCAAGTAAATAAAAATAATACAGTAAGCCGCCGGGTGTGCCGTCTGCACCGATCGGTGCAATAATGTCGGGATAAATATTAACCAGCAGCATACCAAACGCTATCGGGGTTAACAGAAGCGGTTCATACTGTTTCGCGATAGCAAGATAAAGAAATATACAAGCAACAACAATCATAATGACATTCCCGCCAGTGAGATTAAAAAACGCTGTCTGATGTATCAGATTGTTCAATGTATCTGCTATATATGACATTTTGTTGACCTCCTATTGTATTTTTTATCAGGACATATCGTTATCCTGATTACACCCATATTCTTAAAATATTGGTGATTAGTTCAAAGTTGCAAGTAAAGCACCTGCTTCAACAGAGTCGCCAACTGCTACGTCTATGCTTGCCACTGTACCATCCTGCGGAGCCACAACCGGAATCTCCATCTTCATGGCCTCTATGATAACGACTGGATCACCTTTCTTTACAGCCTGTCCGACATTCGCCTCAATCTTAAATACCTTTCCTGCCGCGCCAGCCTCAACTCTGATGCTGCCTGCGCCTGCACTTGCCGCCTTCGGCGCTGCTGCTTTTGGCGCTGCCTTTGGAGCCGCTTTCGGCGCTGCTGCAGCGACAGGAGCCGCCCCGGAACCTGCGCCTTCTTCTACTACGACATCATATACGCTGCCGTTAACGGTAATTGTATAATTTTTCATCTTAATTTCCTCCTAAATCTTTGCATATATTTATTTTACTTTTTTCCACTTGCTTGTGCCTGCCCTCTTAATGCTTCTTACCTGGAAACCTTCCACGCTTGTTCCCTCATATGCAGCAATCGCCGCTGCTATAACCGCTACAAGCTCCATGTCATCTGAAAGCTCTTCTTCCTCAACAACAACAGCTGGTGCCGGCGATGCTGCCGGAGCTGGTACCGTCTCATTTTTCTTTGGCGCCATAGAAGCCTGAAGCTTCGGAATCAGTCCAAACGCAGAAATGATAAGGCTGATGAGAATCAGTACTACAAATACCGTACCCATACCAAGAAGCGTATTGAGCGCTGCTTTTGTCATCAGCTGTCCTTTTGTCTCATCCATGTTGAGCGTACATGATGTCATTTTGAGGTAAATATCGTTTGTAAATATTAATTCTACTGAACCACTTGCGTTTCCGCCTGTAACTGGGACTGTGACAGTAATCGTGTCATCATCAACAACCGAAACAGGTGAGCCCGCATCAATATTCCCCATCGCTTCCAGTCCTGACTGGAATGATGTAAGCGCACCATTGACCGCTTTTCCCTCACATGCAAAGGAATAATCATTAAAATACTGACTATATGTTGACATAAACACATCACCAAGCTCAACATTACTATAATTTGCAAGCATATCATCCACGCTGCCTGTTGAAACCAGTGCTGTCATAAGCTGAACAACTTTTTCTGCCCTGTTTTGTGCCTCATCAACCTTGGTCCTCTGATGGTCACTCATCGTTCCCTCCGACGCCCCGCATGCTGTCAAAACGAAAACGCAGGTAAGCATTAATAATGTTTTTATTATTTTTTTCATATTAACGTTCACCCTTTCCTAGACCGTACCATGCTTTTTTGACGGACGATCCTCTCTCTTTGTATATAACATTTCAAAAGCGCCAATCACATATTTTCTTGTATCAGCCGCCTCGATTACCTGGTCTACATATCCTCTCTTTGCCGCACCTGCTGCACTTGTCTGAAGCGCTGCATACTCTGCCGCCTTTTCTTTTATGATATCCGCGCCCTGTCCCTCATACATAATCTTGGCTGCAAGACCTGCATCCATGGATCCGATTTCCGCATCCGGCCATGCAATCGTAATATCTGCGCCGATTGCCTTGGAATTCATTGCAACATATGCACTTCCAAGCGCCTTTCCAATCACTACATTTACCTTTGGCACTGTGGCATTCGCAAAAGCATATGTAAGCTTCGCAACTGCCTTGGCAATACACTTCTCGCTGGCCATTGTCGCCTCATACCCTTTGACATTTGTGAGGGATAACACAGGAATATCAAATGCATCACAAAAGCTGATAAACGCAGCTGCCTTTTCACAGCCCTTAGCTGACAATACTGCATCAAATTTGTCAGTCACTTCACCCTCTGCGCTATAAACCTCTGTGCGGTTTGCGACACAGCCGACTGTCATGCCGTTTAACCTGATAAATCCTGTTACCATATCCTTTGCATAATTTTCTTTAACCTCAAAGAAGATGTTGTTATCTGCGATTGTCGAAAGGGCAATTGATGTGTCACCCACACAATTTGCAAGCTCTGCGCATACTCTGTTGAGGTCGTCTGTACACTCTTCATAAGAAGCATCATCTTCATTGTTGCCAGGAAGCATGGACACAAGCTGTCTGATTTTCGCATAAATCTCCGCATCTTCTGCCACAACATCCACAATACCACTCTCACTGCTCTGGAAATCAGCTGAGGCAGAATCGCACTTAGAAACGCTGTTTCCATCAAGTGCATTCGGAGAATTTACAAAAAGCTTTGCTTTAGTCTTCTCCATAAATGTAAAATCCGTCAACGTCGGTATCAGTGCCAGACCGCCGCCACAGCTTCCAAAAACTGCTGTAATCTGGGGAATCACCCCTGATGCGAGTGTCTGCTTAAGATAAATCTCTCCAAAAGCATTCAATGCATCCGTAGCCTCCTGAAGTCTGAGACCTGCCGAGTCAATTAGACCAATAACAGGTGCACCCGTCTTCATGGCAAGGTCGTAGAGACGTGTAATCTTTTTCGCATGCATCTCACCAACAGAACCGTTTAATACGGAAACATCCTGGCTATACACATACACAAGATTGCCGTCGATCACTCCATAACCGGTAACAACACCGTCTGAGGGAGTTTCATTCTGTTTCAGGTTAAAATCTGTCGCTCTTGCCGTAACAAGCGCACCGATTTCAACGAAACTGCTTTCATCAAGTAAAGATTCAATTCTTTTACTTGCCAAACTTGAAGTAGTACTCATTTTTTGACCTCCATTTTTATAT
>JAIECJ010000070.1 GCA_029068555.1 Lachnospiraceae bacterium | reverse complement strand
TACTGTTCACACCTACGCCAAAGTAGTGGGAATCATGCGCCAAAATGCTTGCCTTTTAGCATTTTGTGTGCAAAATATGTTATAATTCCACCTCAATAACTTATAAGCTGATGAAAGCTGGCGTTGGTGTGAATTGTAACGAGGGTAGTGAAGAAGAACATTCCCCTACTCGATGGTGGTTGATTCTCTTGATAGATTGTGGTATCATAGACCAAATTACTTTTTTGTAAAAATAAGCGGAAAATTTGGAGGAATCAGGATATGTTCTATATTGACGGACAGATATTACTTTTTATTCAGGAGTATCTGCGGAATGCTGTTTGCGATGTCTTTTTCAAAAATATTACGCATCTTGGTGATGCCGGAATCTTCTAAATTTTGTTAACGCTTGTCCTGATATGTTTTAAACGCTCTAGGAAGGCTGGCATTTATTCTGCATGTGCACTCATTCTGTCCCTGGATATCAATAATATCATTTTAAAAAATTTATGCAAATGGATTTTTACTTTCAGGCGGCATGTTTTCACATTAGAATGAACAGTATCGAAGCAGGCATCCTAATAATACTTTTTTTATGTATACTGTTGAAATTTTCTGTCGAATGTAATATGATTAGATAGTGTATTTTTATTCATGAACCTGAAATAATAGATACTCTGGTTCAGAGAAAAGGAGATAAATAATTATGAATTTGAATATTGTGTGTATACCTGGTGATGGAATTGGACCGGAAATTGTTGCGGAAGCAAAAAAGGTGCTTGATAAAACGGCAAAAAAGTTTAATCATACCATTTCATATAAAGATATTTTAATGGGGGGAGCATCCATTGACGCATACGGAGAACCACTTACAGATGAGGCGATTGCCACAGCCAAGGCTGCTGATGCAGTGTTGATGGGATCCATCGGCGGGAATACTTCGACGTCACCATGGTATAAACTGCCAACGCATTTAAGACCAGAAGCAGGGCTTCTGAAATTAAGAAAAGAACTGAATCTTTTTGCCAATTTAAGACCCGCGTATTTATATGAAGAATTAAAGGAAGCATGTCCATTGCGAAACGATATTATAGGCAGTGGATTTGACATGATGATTATGCGCGAGCTTACAGGCGGTCTTTATTTTGGAGAGCGTAGTACTAAGAAAGTGGAGGGTGTTGTCACTGCCATTGACACACTTACATATACAGAAAGGGAAATCAGGCGAATTGCCATAAAAGGCTTTGACATTGCAATGAAACGCAGGAAAAAGGTGACAAGCGTGGATAAGGCGAATGTACTTGATTCCTCCAGACTGTGGAGAAAAGTTGTCGAGGAAGTTGCAATGGATTTTCCAGAGGTTACATTAGAACATATGCTTGTCGATAACTGTGCAATGCAGCTTGTAAAGGATCCAAAGCAGTTTGATGTGGTTTTGACTGAAAATATGTTTGGAGACATTCTTTCTGATGAGGCAAGCATGGTTACCGGCTCTATCGGCATGCTGTCATCAGCAAGCTTAAACGATACGAAATTTGGACTCTACGAACCGAGCGGCGGATCAGCGCCAGATATTGCTGGAAAGGGCATAGCAAATCCTATTGCAACGATTTTGAGTGCCGCCATGATGCTTCGGTATTCATTTGACCTTGACAAGGAGGCTGACGCGATAGAAGCTGCTGTCAAAAAGGTTCTTGAGGATGGATATCGCACAATTGACATTATGCCGCAGGAGGAAAGCCGTCGGGCAAGCGTAAAACAGGTCGGCACTGCAGAGATGGGAGACTTAATAGCAGCCAGAGTATAGAATATGGAGGTCATAGAACAATGAGAAGTGATAATGTGAAAAAAGGAATGCAACAGGCACCACATAGAAGCCTGTTTAATGCGTTAGGATTTACAGAGGAAGAAATGCAGAAACCTATGGTCGGAATTGTCAGCTCATACAATGAGATTGTGCCTGGCCATATGAATCTTGACAAGATTGTGAATGCTGTAAAACTTGGTGTTGCGGAGGCAGGTGGTGTACCTGTTGTATTTCCGGCAATAGCAGTCTGTGATGGTATTGCAATGGGGCATATTGGCATGAAGTATTCCCTTGTCACGAGGGATTTGATTGCTGACTCCACAGAATGCATGGCTCTGGCACATCAGTTTGACGCACTTGTCATGGTGCCAAACTGTGATAAGAATGTTCCTGGGCTTTTGATGGCGGCTGCGCGTATCAATGTGCCTACTGTGTTTGTGTCGGGTGGTCCGATGCTGGCAGGTCATGTAAAGGGACAGAAGCGCAGTCTTTCATCAATGTTTGAAGCAGTTGGCTCTTATGCAGCGGGCACGATGACTGCAGAGGATGTATGCGAGTTTGAAAACAAAGCATGTCCTACATGTGGTTCTTGTTCTGGTATGTATACTGCAAACTCCATGAATTGCCTCACGGAGGCACTTGGTATGGGCTTACAGGGAAATGGTACTATTCCGGCAGTATATTCCGAGCGTATTAAACTTGCAAAGCATGCCGGAATGGCTGTTATGGAAATGCTTAAGAAAAATATTTGTCCGCGTGATATTATGACAAAGGAAGCAATTATCAATGCACTCACCGTGGACATGGCACTTGGATGCTCCACTAATTCAATGCTTCATCTGCCAGCGATTGCGCATGAGATTGGTTTTGATTTTGACATTGCTTATGCAAATGAAATTAGTGCAAAGACGCCAAACCTCTGCCATCTTGCACCGGCGGGGCCAACCTATATGGAGGATCTGAATGAAGCAGGCGGAGTTTATGCAGTGATGAACCAGTTATCAGAAATTGGACTGTTAAACGAAAAGTGTATGACAGTGACCGGAAAGACAATCGGCGAAAATATAAAGGGTGTTCAAAATAAAAATCCAGAGGTTATAAGACCGCTTGATAATCCATATAGTGCAACAGGCGGACTCGCAGTGCTAAAAGGAAATCTGGCTCCCGATGGCAGTGTTGTGAAACGCTCGGCGGTGGCTCCTGAAATGCTTGTACATGAAGGTCCTGCACGTGTGTTTGAATGTGAGGAAGATGCGATTGAAGCAATCAAAGGCGGCAAGATTGTTGCTGGTGATGTAGTTGTAATCAGGTATGAAGGACCAAAGGGCGGACCGGGTATGCGGGAAATGCTCAATCCTACTTCTGCAATTGCCGGAATGGGGCTGGGATCTACAGTAGCGCTGATTACGGATGGTCGTTTTTCCGGTGCTTCACGTGGTGCATCCATCGGTCATGTATCGCCTGAAGCTGCTGTTTGCGGACCGATTGCCCTTGTGGAGGAAGGAGATATTATTTCCATTAATATTCCAGAGTATACTTTGAATGTCAAGGTATCTGACGAGGAGCTTGCGAAGCGCAGGGCAGAGTGGAAACCAAGAGAGCCAAAGATAACGACAGGCTATCTTGCAAGATACCGCGAGCTTGTTACAAGTGGTAACAGAGGGGCAATCCTAGAACTTAAAAAATAAAGAAAACAAAATGGAGGATAAATATGCAGTTGACAGGTTCACAAATCGTTATTGAATGTCTGAAAGAGCAGGGAGTTGACACCGTATTTGGCTATCCCGGCGGAACGATTTTAAATATATATGATGAGTTGTATAAGCACAGCGATGAGATCCGTCATATCCTTACATCTCATGAGCAGGGAGCGTCCCATGCTGCGGACGGATATGCACGTGCTACAGGTAAGGTTGGTGTCTGCCTTGCGACGAGTGGTCCGGGAGCAACAAACCTTGTCACAGGAATTGCGACGGCTTATATGGATTCAGTCCCGTTAGTGGCAATCACAGCCAATGTAAATCTGCCCTTGCTCGGAAAGGATACATTTCAGGAGGTTGATATCGCGGGTGTGACTATGCCAATAACGAAGCATGGCTACATCGTAAAGGACGTGACAAAGCTTGCTGAAACAATTAGAAAAGCGTTTAAAATAGCGAAATCTGGGAGACCAGGTCCTGTACTAGTCGATATTACCAAAGATGTCACAGCAAATAAATGTGAGTTTGTTCCGGCAAAACCGGAACCGCCTGTTGTGAAGAATGCATACACAGAAGATGATATTAATACTGCACTTGAGCTGATTAAAGAGGCGAAAAAACCATATATCTATCTTGGCGGCGGGGCAATTATTTCCGGAGCTTCAAGAGAGGTAAAGGAGTTTGCCGATAAAATACAGGCTCCGGTGTGTGATACGCTTATGGGAAAAGGTGCTTTTGACGGGAAGAATGAGCTTTATACTGGAATGATTGGCATGCATGGCACAAAGACATCTAATTTTGGTGTCAGCCAGTGCGACCTGCTGATTGCGTTGGGGGCACGTTTTTCTGACAGGGTAGTCGGCAATGCAAAGAAGTTTGCGGAAAATGCCAAAATATTACATATTGATATTGATGCAGCTGAGATTAACAAGAATATCAAAACAGATGCTTCTGTAATTGGAGACCTGAAGACTGTTTTAAAGGAACTGAACAGTAAGCTGGAACAGCAGACACATGATGAGTGGATTGCGCAGATTAAAGAACTGAAAGCAAAATATCCCCTGAAATATGAGTCGGATAAGCTTACATGTCCATATATTATTGAAGAACTTGACAGAGTTACTGGTGGGAAAGCCATTGTATCTACTGATGTTGGTCAGCATCAGATGTGGGCGGCACAGTTTTACCAGTATACAGAGCCCCGCACGTTTCTTTCTTCTGGGGGGCTTGGCACAATGGGCTATGGACTTGGAGCATGCATCGGAGCCAAAGTCGGCATGCCCGACAAAACTTGTGTGAATATTGCCGGTGACGGATGTTTTAGAATGAACATGAATGAATTGGCAACAGCAAGCCGCTACAATATACCAATTATACAGATTATTATTAATAATCATGTACTTGGTATGGTGAGACAATGGCAGACGCTGTTTTATGATAAGAGATATTCGCAGACAATCCTCGCGGATAAGGTTGATTTTGTAAAAGTTTCGGAAGGACTTGGTTGTGAAGCAATTCGCGTCACAAAGCGGGAGGAAGTCGGAGCAGCGCTCGAAAAAGCAATTTCACTTCAGAAGCCTGTTGTAATTGAGTGTATTATTGAGGAAGATGACAAGGTATTTCCAATGGTTCCTGCCGGAGCAGCTATCAGTGAGGCGTTTGATGCTGATGATTTGGATAAACAGTAGTAATATTTTGTAGCCAAGGCGTCGCATTCACCACTTTGCGTGATATCTGCACCAAATTCAGTCGACATAAAGCATTGCCCTTTATGCCTTTGGCTCCTTCATTTGGCCAGTCATCTGTAAGATGATTGAATCTCCCGCAAACTGTGACGCACATCTGGCAGAAAGCATTTTTCAAACACGCTCTAGTACAGTAACAGTTGCATGGTGTATGTAATGCAGTATCAATTGTCGGGAGTACAGTCAGTGAATATATTCTCGCAGATGAAACAAAAGATTTACTTTTGAAAAAAAATGAGGTAAAATTGATTTGTGATAAGATTGTTAATCAATTAACATGCGCTGGAAATCAGTTTAGCAACATTGATTTGTCCAGATTTGAATGTAAAAAGGTATGTTAACGGAGTAGTTCTCATATTTCTGATATGAGAGACATTGTTGCGAAATGGCAAGGCATCAATGAATTTTACACATTTCAGATGACATATTAAAAAGACAGCTTATTCATTATTAGGAAATATTCAACATTTTCATTATGCATAATGTTGCGTATATAGATTAAAAAGAAATTTAAGAGAAATCAGGAGGAGTTAGAAAGTGTCCAGAGTGTACAACTTTTCAGCAGGTCCCGCAGTTTTACCTGAAGAAGTCCTTAAAGAAGCTGCAGATGAAATGTTAGATTATAAAGGAACTGGTATGTCGGTAATGGAGATGAGCCATCGCTCGAAAGCATACGATACAATTATTAAGGAAGCAGAGACGGATTTAAGGGATCTTATGAATATTCCTGACAATTACAAGGTACTGTTCCTGCAGGGTGGTGCAAGCCAGCAGTTTGCCATGATCCCGATGAACCTTATGAAGAACGGTGTGGCAGATTACATTGTTACAGGGCAGTGGGCAAAGAAGGCATATCAGGAGGCATGTATTTATGGAAAGGCGAACAAGATTGCTTCCAGCGAGGATAAGACATTCTCTTACATACCTGATTGTTCGGATTTACCTGTTTCCGAGGATGCTGATTATGTGTATATCTGTGAAAATAATACAATTTATGGCACGAAGTTTAAGACATTGCCCAACACAAAGGGGAAAACGCTTGTCGCTGATGTATCTTCATGCTTTTTGTCAGAGCCTGTAGATGTCACAAAGTATGGTGTGATTTATGGCGGTGTTCAGAAGAATATTGGTCCTGCCGGTGTTGTTATTGTAATCATCAGGGAGGATCTCATCACTGATGATGTACTTCCCGGAACACCTACCATGTTAAAGTACAAGACACATGCAGATAATGATTCGTTATATAATACACCGCCTGCATATGGTATTTATATTTGTGGCAAGGTATTTAAGTGGCTCAAGAAAATGGGCGGACTTGAGAAAATGAAAGAGTACAATGAGAAGAAAGCAAAGATTCTGTATGATTTTCTTGATGAGAGCAAGCTCTTTAAAGGAACTGTCAGAAAAGAAGACCGCTCTCTTATGAATGTACCTTTTGTTACAGGAAGGGAGGAACTGGACGCAAAGTTTGTCAAGGAAGCAAAGGAGGCAGGCTTTGAGAACCTTAAGGGACATAGAACAGTTGGTGGTATGCGTGCAAGCATTTACAATGCCATGCCTATTGAAGGTGTTGAAAAGCTTGTAGCATTCATGAAGAAATTTGAGGAGGAGAATGCATAATGTATCAGTATAAGTGCCTGAATCCTATTTCCGATATAGGTTTATCAAGATTTACAGAGAATTATCAGACAACAGATGACATTGCAAAGGCCGAAGGTGTGCTTGTCAGAAGTGCATCCATGCATGAAATAGAACTGCCAGAGACACTTCTTGCAGTTGCAAGAGCTGGAGCTGGTGTAAACAATATACCACTTGAGAAGTGCGCGGAGCAGGGAATCGTCGTATTTAATACACCTGGTGCGAACGCAAATGGTGTAAAGGAACTTGTTATCGCTGGTATGCTGCTCGCATCAAGAGACATAACTGGCGGAATTGACTGGGTAAAAGCAAATGCAGGTTCAGAGACAGTCGGGAAAGACGCAGAGAAAGAAAAAAAGAACTTTGCAGGTATTGAGATTCAGGGTAAAAAGCTTGGTATCATCGGTCTTGGGGCGATTGGCATCAGGGTGGCAAACGCAGCAGTGGCACTTGGTATGGATGTATATGGCTATGATCCTTATCTTTCTGTAGATGCTGCACTGAAGCTTTCACGTGAGGTTAAGCACGTTATCAATGTTGATGATATTTACGCTGCCTGTGATTTTATTACAATTCATGTACCGCTTATGGATGCCACAAAGGGAATGATTAACGCTGCTGCGATTGCCAAGATGAAGCAGGGGGGTGTTGTGCTGAATTTTGCAAGGGATCTTCTTGTAAATGAGAAGGATATGATTTCTGCATTGGAATCAGGAAAAGTCAGGAAGTATGTATCAGACTTCCCCAACGCTACAACGGCAGGACAGAAGGGGTGTATTGTAATTCCGCATCTTGGTGCATCTACAGAAGAATCAGAGGATAACTGTGCGGTTATGGCAGTCGATGAGCTCAAGGACTATCTTGAGAACGGCAATATCAGAAACAGTGTAAACTATCCAGCCTGTGACATGGGGACTTGCGGTAATGTTGGAAGAATTGCAATCCTTCATAAGAACATAGCCAATATGATTACACAGTTCACCGCTGCTTTTGGTGCAGCAGGAATCAATATCAGTGATATGACAAATAAGTCAAGAGGCGAGTATGCATACACGCTAATGGATATAGAAAAGTCAGCTGACAATAAAATAATTGAGCAGTTAAACAACATTGATGGCGTTTTCAGAGTCAGAGTTGTAAAGTAAGTGCATTAGTCTTAGCAGAACAGTGTTCCGAATAGGAATGCTGTTCTGTTTATATGCTGTCTTTTTAACTGTATTGTACGAAAATCCGCCAAGTTGTATGTAACGCTGTTCTTTGCGGAGATGTACAATTTTTAGGCAGTAAAATGAAGAATATGGTATTTTTATTGAGGAGATTCGAATCAGTTCAGTCTCTGGTTTCCTGTTACAGGCACCAAGGCAATATCGCTTCGCGATGGGGCTAATTTCTGACTGGATGGAGTACTAGAGCGTGTTTGAAAAATGCTTTCTGCCAGATGTGCGTCACAATTTGTGGGAGATTTGTGCCAAATGAAGGAGGCATAGGGGTCAAAGGCATAAAGGGCAATGCCTTATGTTGACTGAATTTGGTGCAAATATCACGCAAAGTGGGGCGTGCAGGTGGCAGGAATGATTTTTCAAACACGCTCTAGGCTGAACCATAACAGGGATTCAAACTAAATTGTTAAAATGTGTTGACAATATTTAATAAATATGCAATAATTTTTACATGAAACAACGTTACATATTTTTAGAACAATGTTCTTTACAAAAGAACTGATAGAGAGGTTATGCATACGGTGTTTCAATTGTGTAAAAAGGGATGGCTTTGGGAAAGCAAATTTGGGGAAGTTTGTGTGAGAAGCTTGAACGTGTAAAAGGGAAAGCCTTATTGGGGAACGAAAGAGAGCCGGAAAAACGGCTCTCTTTCGTTTAATATGCATCGTGAACATCCCCGTATTTCGTCATATTCCCGATTGTATTCTGGAACTTTGTCTCACGGCTGACGGTGACTTCGCTTGCCAAATCCATATATTTGATAAATATTTCTTCGACGGTTGCACCTCTTTCTTGGGCAATATCTTCCATAACTGGTTTAAGTTTTTCTAACTGAAAAGAAACACGCGTTTTCTGCGGGTCGAAATCTTTCAGCACCTTGTCAGCATACTCGTTAATACGTTCCAATAGTTTCTTATCTTCAGGTGTCATATTTATCATCCTTTCAAAAGTATTAGATGGAATGCAGCTATATATAGCTTTTTGTCCTCTCTAAATAATAACTATAGCACTATGCGAATCCATTGTCAAAATGGAAAACATGATTACTTGAAATAGCTGTTTAATCTGATATAATAGGTATAGAAATTTGAAAAATAGTGTTTTCTTTTCAGCTCGTATGCAACCGGTTCTGGAAATTTCCCTCTTATACAATATAAGGGAGCTGCATTTATGCACTCTGGTCACAAAGGAGGTTATCACTTGGAGGACAATGAGATTATTGAATTATTCTGGCAGCGTTCACAGCGGGCAATTGTGGAAACTGACGGCAAATATGGGTGGCGACTGCAAAACTTGTCGATGAATATACTGCATGACAGGGAAGATGCAGAGGAATGTGTGAACGATACATATCATGCGACATGGAATACACTGCCTCCGCAAAGACCTGTATATTTTTTTGCATATCTGGCAAAACTGGCGCGCAACTTTTCTTTTGGAAAATATGATTACTATCATGCACAAAAGAGAGACGTGACAGTTGTGGAGCTGAGTGATGAAATTGAAAACTGCATACCATCCCCCAATGACCTTGAACAAAGGATGGATAGCAAAGAGATTGGGCGCATTATCAGTGAATTTCTTTATATACAGCCAGTAGAAATGAGAATGGTGTTTGTGCGCCGGTATTGGTATATGGAATCAGTGAAAGATATTGCTCATGTGTTTCATATCAGTGAAAGCAAAGTGAAGTCTATTTTGTTTCGAATGAGAAACAAGCTTCGTGAACATCTGGAAAAGGAGGGCGTGCATCTATGAGAGGCAAAGATTTGCTTGAATGCATGGAATATATTGATGATGCGCTTATTCAAGAGGCATTCGATCCAAAAATTGTCCCTTGCCGGAACAGCATAGTTTCCAAATGGGTAATGCCAGCTGCCTGTCTGGTTGTGGTGGGGGTATCCGCGGCTGTACTCTGGTCGCATCAAAATATCAAGGAGGAGTATTCTGGAAGCGCAGATAATGCTATTGTGGCTTCAATGGCGGCGGATTCCGCCTCGGAGAACAGTGCAGAAAATGTTGGAAATGTTGATGAAGACAACTGTTTGACAGAAGCTTTGGAAGACAATATTCAGATTACTGCGATGATGGACAGTGATAATAATGGGGAGAAAACCGGCGGTATGGAAGAAGCTGAGTCAGAGAAAGCAATGCCAGCCCTTCAGGGGGATGACAGCATTGAAATAGAAGATAAGAAATCAGCAAACCAGGAAGCACTAAAAATGAATTATACAATTATCAGTGATTATTCTGCTTCAAACAGTACTTCTTCCCGGTATATAATTCCTGAAAAAGGAAAAACGCTCCGTTATCAACGGTTGCAGGAAGCAATTGAATATTATAGTACACAGGAAAAAGATGAGGACAGTGGCAGCCCGGATTATGTATATACAGTCGTGATAGATGTATTTGGTGATGTCGAAAACGCGGAAGGAAGCTGTTATGAACATCTGAATCAGACGGATGCTGGGAATGCGCTGATAGAGCAGGAGTACAGGAGGCTGATAGCGTTGGGATATTCTGTAAGGCTCTCAGAGGATTTTCTGTTCACAGGAACCTTTACAGAGGAAGAACTTGATACTTTTGATGCACTGCCGGAGTACGGATATGTGTTCCGGTTCGAAAATGAAGGATGAAATTGTTGAAAGGAGAATTTATTATGGCTGGAAAAAAGTTTTTTATCGCAACAGCAGCAGTATTTACTTCCATGTGTCTTTTCGATGCTTGTGGCAGCGTGGGAAATGAAACATTGCTATCAATACAAGAGAATCATGGTAATGATGAAACGCAGGAATCTGAGAATGCAGTACAGATATCACAGGAACACAGGCAGGAGGATGAGAAAGTGGCGGTAAAGACATCGGATTTTGGTTTTGATTTGCTTGGATTTAATATTCAGGACAAAAATCCTGTTCTTTCCCCTGTGTCAGCGTTTTTTGCGCTTTCCATGGCGGGCTGTGGGGCAGATGGCACCACAAGAAATGAGTTTAATAGTGTGCTCGGTGAAGACATGATGGCTTTATCAAATGATATGATGAACATATTTTCATCAAAAAGTGATTCACTAAAGCTTTCTATTGCAAATTCAGTATGGATAGATGATGAATTTACTGTAAATGATGTGTGGATGGGCACAATTCAATCCCAGATGGAAGCAGAGGCATATCAGTCTAACCTGTCGACTGAAGAAACCATGAACCGCATCAATAACTGGATTGATGAAAAGACAAATGGCTTGATTGATAAAATGTTGATGGAGCCTTTAAATGAACGGACTAGGCTTGCACTCTTTAATACGGTATACTTTAAAGGAGAGTGGAAGATTCCCTTTGAGGCATCCAACACATATAAGGAAGATTTTTATCTGCAAAGAGGACAGGATGATACAGAGCAGGTTGACATGATGAATTTGTATGCAACAGATTTGGATTATATTTCAAACGATTTTGTCGAAGGAGTTATCCTGCCCTATCAAAATGAAGGAAATCAAGACATGGCATTTATAGCATTAAAACCCACACGAGATATTGACATCAGAGAAGCATATGGCAAATTGACCAGTAAGGATATTCAAAACATAATAGTCAATAAACAGACTAAATCGGTCAATTTAAAACTTCCAAAATTTGAAATTACTTTTGATAAAAATTTAAATGATAGCTTGAAAAATATGGGGTTGTATGAATGTTTCGACGAGAAAAAAGCAAATTTTGACCAGATGGGTAAAGCGAAAAACGGTGATAATCTATATATTGGTCTGGTTAGACAAAAAGCTAAAATCATTGTGGATGAAGAAGGGACTGAGGCTGCAGCAGTGACAGAGATACTGATGATGTGCGGTGCCGCTCTTGAGCCTGATGAGACGAAGGAACTGTATTTTAATGAACCGTTTATTTACATGATTATGGATTTGAACAATGAAATGCCATTGTTTATAGGTATTTTAGATAACCCAGTCGTTTAATCCAAAGTTTCTGACAGAGAAAAATTTAATTTAGTATTCAAATTGTTCCGATTTTCTGTTAAAATTATTAGAGCGTGTTTGAAAGATGCTTTCTGCCAGATGTGCGTCACAGTTTGCGGGAGATTCAATCATCTTACAGAAGACTGACCAAATGAAGGAGACGTAGGGGTCAAAGGCATAAAGGGCAATGCCTTACGGTGACTGAATTTGGTGCAAATATCACGCAAAGTGGTGAATACGACGCATACGCGTCGTTATATAGATGGCAGGAATGATTTTTAAACACGGTCTAGTACAGTGAAAATTAAGTTTTGGATAGTTTGACGCAGAATATTTTTCTGAGAGTGCTGCTTCACAAACGCAGGCGTAGCGTTGGCTACGTTGAGGCTTGGGGAGTAGTGCTATCAGGAAAATAGGCAAGTCAAACTGCCAATTACTTAATATTCACTGTACTAGCATGATTCTTTTTGGATAAATTATTATTTTATAATTTAGGAGGAACGAATATATGGCAGTAATCAGACCGTTTCGGGCATATAGACCGCAAAAGGGACTGGAGAATAAAATCGCAGCGCTTCCATATGATGTCTATAACAGGGAAGAAGCCTGCGCGGTAGTGAAAGACAACCCACTGTCTTTTTTGAATATTGACAGGGCAGAGACACAGTTTGATAACAGTGTCGATACTTATGCGGATGAGGTATATCAGAAAGCGCATGATATGCTCTGGGATATGATACAAAACAGTACATTTGTTCAGGAGGATAAGCCAGTTTATTATCTTTATGAGCTGACAATGAATGGACGTGTGCAGACAGGTATCGTGGCATGTGCAAGTGTCGATGACTATGAGAATCAGGTTATCAAAAAGCATGAAAATACACGGGCAGACAAAGAACTTGACCGCATCCGCCACGTGGAATCCTGTGAAGCACAGACTGGACCGATATTTCTTGCATACCGGGCAAATGACATTCTTCGCACGATAATTGTACAGACAAAAGAGAAGCCCGCACTCTATGATTTCACATCAGAGGATAGCATTACACACAGAGTATGGTGTATTAGTGAGGATGGAGATATCTCCACAATCCAGCAGACATTTGAGAGCTTTTCACAGATTTATATTGCAGATGGGCATCACCGCTGTGCATCTGCAGTCAAGGTTGGCTTGAAAAAACGTGCGGAAAATCCTGCATATACAGGCGAGGAGGAATTTAATTACTTTCTGTCTGTTTTGTTTGCTGATGAAGAACTTATGATTATGGACTATAACAGGGTTGTAAAAGATTTAAACGGACTTACGGCAGAGCAGTTTGTAGAGGCAGTCAGTAAAGTTTATAATATTATCTCAAAGGGGGCAGCATGTCAAAAACCGATACATAAGGGACAGGCAGCCATGCTGATAGAGGATACTTGGTATCTGCTGGAAGTAAAGGAAGAGTATAAGAGCAGTGACCCTGTAGACGGGCTCGATGTTGCAATACTGCAAAATTATGTACTCTCTCCTATTCTTGGCATTCAAGATCCTAAGACGGATAAACGCATTGATTTTGTTGGCGGGATCAGAGGCATTGGTGAGCTTGAGAAAAGAGTGAAAGAGGACTGCAGGGTGGCATTTGCGATGTACCCGACTTCCATACATGAGCTTTTTGCTGTTGCCGATGCCGGTATGCTGATGCCTCCAAAATCGACATGGTTTGAGCCAAAGCTTAGAAGCGGACTGTTTATTCATGCCATCAACGAATAAATAATATATTATACAAACGGATGTGGAAAAATGCAATTAACAGAGATGGAATTAGATATTGAGCAGATAACCAAAGATTTGAATGCTTTTGAAAAGTTTCTTGATAGCCTTCCGGAAAAGGCGCTTGGACTTGGTGTACGGGTATTGATAGCGGCAATTTTATTTTTTGTGGGCTCTAAGGCAATTAAATTTATACGCAGAGTAACAAAAAAATCACTTCAGCGTGCAGGTGCCGAAACAGGTATTGTCCAGTTTCTTGACGGGCTTATCAAGGCATGCCTATATGGTTTGCTTGTTCTTATTATTGCCGGAAATTTTGGTTTTGATGCGACCGGCGTCGTAGCACTTGTAGGCTCTGCCGGCGTGACAGCTGGTCTTGCACTGCAGGGTAGTTTAAGTAATCTTGCTGGAGGTATGTTGATATTGCTGCTGAAACCATTCCGGGTCGGGGATTTTATTATTGAATCTGGACATGGGACAGAGGGAACTGTAAAGGAAATTGGCATATTTTACACAAAGCTTGTTACGACGGACGGGAAAGTTGTGGTGCTTCCAAACGGAAATCTGGCAAACAGCCCTATCACAAACGCAACAGATTCTCCAGTCAGACGTATTGATATTGCTGTTGGTATCTCTTATGATGCTGATATCAGAGAGGCAAAAGATGTGCTCTTAAAAGTATTGGAAGACGACATGGATATTCTTCACAGCGAGCCGACTCTTGTGTTTGTAGACTCGCTCGCAGATAGTGCAGTGATGCTTGGCATGCGTTGCTACTGTGAGAATCCCAAATATTGGGATGTGCGCTGGCGTCTGCTGGAAAATGCTAAAAATGCGTTGGATAGAGCCGGTATTGAAATACCATATCAGCAGCTTTCCGTCCATATGAAGCAATAGGGTTACTGTTCAGACAGGACTTGGTATTAACTGCTAAGCTGATGAGACAATGCGTTACGGACTGATAAATATCCATTTGCGAAGCAAATTTTGTATGGATTTTAATCCATTACTGGAACGGTAACACAATGTTACAATTCACACCAACGCCAGTTTTCATCAGCTTATAAGTTATTGAGGTGTTAATTATAACAGATTTTGCACACAAAATGCTAAAAGGCAAGCATTTTGGCGCATGATTCCCACTACTTTGGCGTAGG
>JAIECJ010000007.1 GCA_029068555.1 Lachnospiraceae bacterium | reverse complement strand
CGGCTTTCCCCATTATGTTTTCCGGAATCATTCGCCACGATGGCATATCCTGCCAGCTTCTGCAGCTGTTTGGGATTGTCAAAGCGTCCTATGTCCCCAACTTCCGCTATAAAGCCGCTGACCGTCACCATTCCGATCCCCCTTTATAGCCAGCAGGTTGTCTATATATGGGATCTCTTTCAGCTTTTCTTCTATGTTCCGGAGCAGTCCCTCCTGCCTTGCTGTATATACATCCATGTCATCCAGCAGGTTCTTCAGTTCCATCCGGGCGGCTTCCGGCGCTTCCTTGCTTCCAACGCTATGCTCTGCGGCCGTTACCAGGGTCTTTGCCCTCTTCATTCCAGCGCCTGTCAGCTTTGCGTCCCTCCATATCCGGTTCACGCCTTCCACTCCCAGCTCTCTGATGTCCTCCGGCAGCGGTGCCTCCCTCAGCACCATCCTCCCGCTGACCGCCTTCAAATCCCCGTAAACGTCTTTATATTCAGGAAAGTAGATGGCGAACCATCTGGCCAGGCGGTTCTTGATCCCCGTGAGCTCCTCCTGCGTCTGGAAGCGCAGGTTCGACAAGCTCCTGATCTCTGCATAGATACCGGTTGGTATGTAAGGGTACGAGAACCGCCCCTCGTTGACAAGCGCAGCGATCGTTTTTGGGTCTTTACGGTCATTTTTGTTGGGGTTGTTGTCATCCAGCTCTTTCGATTTCTTCACATGGTGGGGATTCACATGTACCGGCTTCATTCCGTTATCCTGCAGGAATTTCCCCAGGGCAAACCAGTAATGGCCTGTTGGCTCCATGCCGGAGATCACAGCAGTTTTGCCGTGTTTCTCCGCTATGTCCGCCATCCATGCTTTGAATGTCTGGAATCCGGCCTCTGTGTTGCTGAACTCCAGCGGTTTCTTTGTATACTCGTAGTTGCGCCAGTCAAATGCCCTTGCATAATGGGTCTCGCTTCCCACATCAGTTACTGTTCACACCTACGCCAAAGTAGTGGGTATCATGCGCCAAAATGCTTGCCTTTTAGCATTTTGTGTGCAAAATCTGTTATAATTCACACCTCATTAACTTATAAGTTGATGAAAACTGGCGTTGGTGTGAATTGTAACCCACATCAATTCCTACGACCAAAGTTTTTTCAGTTATGGATGCAATTTTTGCGTTTTGTGTGTTACAATTCATTTGGGATACCTCTCTGTTCAATAAGATTTTTACTAACCGGCAAAGTCAGTAATCTTATTTTACTCTGAGGTATCTTTTTATCAACCACCTTCTTTGGAATTCCCTATACTTGAATTATACAGGAAGCTCCCTTTTCTGGTATAATGTCCTCGACCAAAATTCCAAAACACCAAAGTAGACAATGCTCATGGACATTATACAATACTTACTTTCTATAATTCAGTACCTTTACCAGCAGAACTGCCAATCCCAAATGCCCTTATTATCTCTACAACCTCAAAAAAGTGGATAAGAAAGATCTCAGAGGGGACTACGGAAAAAACAACTATAAGCTCCACTACATCTATCGTGAATTGACGATGGTTTTTTTCTGCATGGATTTAAACACCCTGCCTAAAAATGCCTCCTCCCTGAAATTCAGCAAACATAATGCCCACGTAATGTCCCTGTTCCTGACCTTCCACGTCAGCCTTGGCCTCTCCCTGCGTAAAACATCACAGGCGTTAAAAGACTTATACAGCATCTCCATTCGCCAACTACTGTAAGACCGCCGCCATCTGCATCGAGCCCTTTGTCAACCGGTATCCTTACGAAAAAGGAGCGGCCTTTACTGCCGACAAAACCTACATAAAAATCCGCGGTCTCAAAACATACGTCTGGCTTATCATGAATGCCGCAACCCGTTCCATACTTTTTTCCATGTTTCATACCAGTTCTAATTCCCCCCCTTCTAATGCCTGAATCAGATAACGATATGCCTGTTCCCGCACTTCCAGTTGGCCTCTGCCTCCATTTACCTTTTCTGTAATTGTTTCAACTGACACATCCAAATCATTACCATCATTAAAATAATTATCATGGGTTTGTTTAGTACCCAATGAGTTATGTACAAAAATTCAATCCGCTGTTTCCTCAAATGCAAAAGAATTATCTATCGTACAACGCTCCAGTTTCCATTTTTCAAGCCAGTAAAACTGTCTGTATCTTTTCGTCCATGTCCGGACTATCACATCATAAATTGCATATTCGTAATAGTCCTCTACGTCTTCTTCTGTGATATTGCATTTGGACATATATTGCCTGATACTTTTTGAGTCAGTATAAATCTTACAGTCCTCTCCTTCCCTCTGCACAATTTCAATCGGCTCATATTCCAACACTTTATTTGTGTAATCATAATTGGCATACAGCATCATCCTTAATGAATCCCCTCCAGACATCCACTTAATAATTGTTATTCCTATATTGTTGTCATCTGCAGAAAAGTGCAATCCAATTTCTTTTACATTTTCATCCAAATATTCCTCTTTATAATTCACTTCAAGCGCTCCAAAAGTCTCCAAACCCACATACCACTCCCACGCATCATGAACTCCAACCACTTCTGGTATTTTAACAAGTCCATACATTTTGCTTTCAGCTATTTGCTCCAATACATTTGTCCTTAAATTATAAAATACAAGAAACAGGCACATTCCTATTGGAAAAAGCAATTTTAAAACCTTTATGCGTCTATCCATTATCATACTCCCTATAAAAATTTTCAACGGCTGCTACTCAGCTGTGTCATATGGTTTTAACCTCTGTAAAAACTCGTATGTATCCTTGTACACGTCGTTCCCTTCCAGGTCATTATAGTCTTTTACACCGTCCTTATTTTTGTCCTTTACGCCTATTCTGTCTAAAATAGCCTTTTCAACTGCTGCATATGTATTGTTTTCTACAAATGTCTTTGTGCGGTAATCCTCCCCGCTTGCCATCAGCGCCTCATAATACTGGTTCATTATTTTCATCAGTTCCGTATCGTCACTCATATTGTAACTAATATTGTCAGAATCCAGGTCTGCAATATAATCATCCTCACCAAATGAAACCTTTTTTTCAGTTCCGTCATATACCGCATCCCCAAGCCATCCTGCTATATCCTTTCTTGTATCCGCATTCTTCCACGAGGTTTCCTTTGCCCCAAAATTGTTCCACTTATTGTCTACCTTATTCCCCTCATCTATCAGATTTGCGGCGATAGTATACATCATATGTCCGAAATCCCCACGATTGCCCAAAGCTTGGTAAAGTTCTTCATAACGCTGTAGGTATTCTTCATCTGTATACGTTTGTCCTGTTGCTTTCTCTAAAGTCTCTTTCCAATTCTTAAAATCACTACTTTTTTTGATATCCCCATCATCAGCCTTTTGCTTCATATTCCATACCGCATCATAACCATAATTTTCATCATCACTTGTCATCATATGCTGTAACCGAACCATCTGGCGCATATATCTGTAATCTGCCTCTGCTATCCCAAGTTCATTGACAAAATAGTCTTTCTCGCCATCATACTCATATACCCACCCTGCTCCCTTTCTCCATGCATGTGTTTCAATGCTGATACCCATGACGGACACACTTTTATTATTGTACTCTGCCATTTGGCTTAACGCCCTTGCAAAGTACCATCCTCTTTCTTTGGCTGTCTTATCTGCATATTTTTCCTGAATTGCCCTATACACTTCCCCCAAAATGCCGACTGTCCTGTCATCAAAACCAAACTGTGTCTGCAATAAGTCCATGAAAGCGCTAAGATCATCCATGAACTCCGTTACTTTCTGTCCGCAATCCACGAAATGTATGATTCCCCACCCTTTGGTGCAGACCATGTAGGAACTCTCCTTCTTTAACGCCTCCAGCCCTTCTCCCTGACTGTTCATCAGGTCTGTCTCTTTCCACTCGCCATCTTCTATATCTGCCTGTGTTACCCCACACACCTTATCCGCCGCGGCTGTACAGCCCGAGAAAGGCTGATCCATCGAAATATCCTTCCTGGTCAGATTGGACAGTCCGCCTGCCTCGACCTTCTTGCCATTTTTCTGCATATGCACCGGCGCAGAATTTTTTAAAGCGTTTGTGCATATCACGCAGGCTCCGCATACGCAGGGTTTTTCTTTTTCTATCACCACACTCTTTAACACATACAGCCTAATCTGTTCCGTACTAAAAAACGGCATGACGGATGTTTCCATATCAACCTTCCCCATTCTCTACTCTTTCCTTTCTTTAAATTGATAACCGTTATCTATCAGTGTACATTGTTCCAGTTTCCATTTCTCAAGCCCATATATCCTCCGGTATCGTTCTGCCCACGTTTTCAATATTACATCGTAAATCGCATATCTGTAATATTCTGCGATATCCTCTTTTGTAATATTATACCGATTCAGATACTGATCAACACATTCCGGTTCAACATAGCAATATTCTGACCCATCACCTTGTGCTATTCCAAGCGGTACATATTCCAGTTCTTTGGTATCATAATCATATCTGGCATATAATACCATCCTAAGCAAGTCTTTTTCAGATAGCCATACACTAATGAAAATTTTTATATTGTTACAATCTGGGAAAAATGATAATCTTAAATCTTCAATTTCTTCCCGTAAATATTCATTATCATAAATAGCGGAATTGAAGCCGAAAAAATCCAGTGCCTGATTCCACTCCCATATATCTGAATTTTCATCAACTTCAGGTATCCTTATCATTACCGCTATCTTTCTTTTTCCCATTATGTCAAACACGTTTGTCCTCATATACGAAATGAAAAACATACACACCATCAGGAGTAAGAACACTATTATGCTTATTCCTTTTATCCTTTTTTTTGTTTTCGGCACCTTCAAAACTCCCCCCTTCGCCATACAGCGCCTGTACCGCCATACAAACGCACTTCCCTACCTTTCAGGTATGGCATACCCTCCCTTTACTACATATTGCTCCATTGCCTGGAGCGCTTCCGGACAACTGCATTCGCTATCCTTTTTCCCTTCCATGACTTCCGTAAGCGCGATTACCGTCAAGGCTTTTGCCACCTTGGGAACACATCCGCAGGCGCCTAAATCAACCAGTGTTTCCACCCCTTCTATCCTTCTTAATCCTGCAAAAGGCACCGCTGCTATGGCTGCATAGGTCGACTGCCAACGCACGATATCCTTTTCCCTCTTTTCTCCCTGTTTTTTTACTTTTCCCGCGCTTTTCCCTTGGCATTCTCCTGTTCCAATGGTCTGTATCCCTGAAGGGGCGTAAAAATTAAAATCCCTGCAAATCTCAATGTTTGACGCAGTTGTTTGATATGCCACTGCAACTGGTGACTCCATTGATACTGTTTTTCCACTAATCTGCACGTTTCCCTGTGCCATGAGCAACACATCAGAGTTCCCAAACAATGCGATTCCAAGCTTATCACTCAGAGAAATTATTTTCTTTCCGTCATCCGTTCCTCCAATAATATGCCCAGGATACAGCACAAATGCCTTATGGTATTCTGACTCAAACCATTTATTCCGCTCATTTTCCAATCGGTTGAGCCGCGTCCGTCTCCCTGCAAGCACCACCGTTCCATCCTTCTCCTCCTGTGTCTCCAGATAAAGGACTGCCTTCATCCCCGGCTCTGGCATACAGTAGCTGATATTGTTTGTCTCTGGCGTCCACGGCCATGGGTAATCTGAACATTCTTTTTCGTCTATGTCAAGCTGGATATAGACGTCTTCCTCCTGCGTCTTTCGCACCGTCCCGTCAAGGCGCACGCCTGCCAGCTTTTCATTGTACAGCTTCTTCTGGTAAAATGTACCCTCCGCACCCAGACGGCAGCATATCAGAAGCTCCCCATTCCTGTATGTAACCGTCTTTTCATAGACCTGATACCGCCTGTCATTCCAGACGACCCAATCGCCAGTCTGCCAGTTTTCCCTTGTCCGGACTTCCAGATAGAACGCCGCATCCCGCGGCAGTCCGTCCTCGCAGCTGCCGTTGTCAAAATAGCTGCCGTCAAATCCCTGCCCCAGAATCTCCGCCTGCTCAAAATCTCTGCGCCTCCCCTGTCCCATACCAAACGAAAACGTCTCCTGTCCGCTTCCCGGTACCAGAACTCCGTGAAAATGGCTGCACAGCCTTTTTAGGAACGCCCAGTCTGTCTCCTCATACTGGATTACAGGCTGTCCCAATGTACGGCTCTTATCCACATTCCAAGCATAGGCAATATCAGTATACCCTATAGTTACATTATTCACAATATGCATATACGTCATTTCTGTATTCTGAAAAGAACGTTTTTTGGGTATCTTATCCAATGCCACACTCTCCCCGGCACCTTTTACCTGCACCTCCCATGCCCAGTTGTTCTTTGTAAACTCCATGCTTTCTATTTTCCCGCTAAACAAAAGCGGTTCCCTGTCATCCTGTTTCAGCACGGATATCCGGCTGTCCGACCAATCCATGCGCAGGATATCCTCTCCCTGCTCCTCTGACAGGGTGGCAATCAGTACAAGTGTGCCATGTTCGTTGACCTTGTAGGTTATCTCCATGTCGCACAGGGACAATACTGGTATGTCCGTGTTGACAACAAGCTGCTCCCCAATGATTTCATAATTCTGATTCATTTTTACCTCGCTTTTTATCCAGTCTAATTCATATATATTTTGCCGCCCTCAATCCATATGGCATCCTCCATCCGGATTTTTGCCGCTCCCCGTTGAAACAGCATCTTGTCCGCGGCATCCATGTAGACACCCGCGTTCTGGCTCTTAATCCGCACTTCCCCATCCGACTTTAACACGATATCCTTGTCACTACATATTTTGATGCCCTCCGCGTCCGAGAGCTGCACCGTCAATCCGTTATTGTTCGTCAGCGTCAGCGAATCCGGTGTGAACCGGATTTCTTTATTGTATTTATTGCGCCAGAATTTTTCATCGGGATTCGTCCTTCCGCCTGCGCTCCCGACATGCACACTGCTTGCCACATAGGCATGTTCCTCGCAGTTGTCCGGAAATACGACCCTGACCTCGTCACCGACTTCCGGCATACAGTACCATCCAGCCCCGTCCGGCGTGGAGTAGACTGTCGCAAAATCAAACCAGTGCCTGCCGCAGCCCTCCTTATTTTCATCCTCGTCAAACTGTACCTGTACCACCGTCGTCTCCACCGACAGCACTTTTGCCTTTAGCGCCACACCATGCAGCCGGCTGTTGTACAAAGCAGGCAGCAGACCATCTTTTTCCAGAATAAAATGATATGTATGGCAAAGCTCCTGTCCCTCAAGACGGCTTTCTATCCTGCCCACCACAAGCTCTCTGTCCTGAAAAGTAACAGTATCCCCAAGGTCATAAATCTCCCTTGTCCGCACAATATATGCTGTCTCACCAGCAAATTCTCTCCCGCCGAATGCATCCGTCTTCCTATCTACACCAAAGTTCTGTACAACCTGATAAC
This sequence comes from Lachnospiraceae bacterium, assembly GCA_029068555.1. GTDB lineage: Bacteria > Bacillota > Clostridia > Lachnospirales > Lachnospiraceae > COE1. Next base: position 80 of record JAIECJ010000007.1, on the reverse strand, counting down.
TGTCTGGTTCCAGATTTCCCGCAGTGCTCCTGCCGCTGTATCCCAGATAAATCTTTTTTCCATCTGTCGCATACTCCGGG
>JAIECJ010000069.1 GCA_029068555.1 Lachnospiraceae bacterium | reverse complement strand
ATTGCTGGATGCAAGGTATACGTATGATGGAAATGGAAACCGCACCAGCAGGGAAGAAAAGTTCTTCCTGCAGAATGGTAAAATTCCAACAGGTGCAGTGACCCAGTATGCCTATGACAGCATGAACCGCCTGACCATGGAAAATCGGAACGGACTTGCCACTACATACACTTACGACATGGCAGGAAACAGAACCACACGCGTGAAAGGGGATGACAGGGAACAATACCGCTACAACAGCAGGAACCAGCTCACGGAACTGACTGGCATGGGAAGGAGAACCAGCTACCAGTATGACCCTGCAGGGAACCTGACACAGGAACAGCGGTTTACACAGGAGCGCGCCGAGACAAGGAGATATGCATATGATGCCTACAGCCGCAATACCGAGGTAAGGGGAGAGGACTTCCTGCATAAGAACTTCTATGATGCAGAGGGACTGCGGAACCGCATCGAGGAAAACGGTAAGGCGACGGACTTCGTTTATAGCGGGGACATGCTCTACAGCGAGAAAGATGAAAGCGGCGCAACGGAACGGCATTATATTCTTGGGAATGAGTATCTGGGACATGAGACTGTAAGAAAGGAATCATCAGATGCCAATGCGTGCCAAAAACAGGCATACAGCTACATCACGGATGAACATGGAAGTCTCCGCTATATTCTCAATGCTGACAGGCAGACAGAAACCTATCAGGAATACAGTGCATTTGGCGAGATGATAACATCGGAGGGAGGATTCAGCCGACTCGGTTACAACAGCCAGATGGAGGATGAACTGACCAGACTGACATATCTCCGGGCAAGGTACTATAACCCGGAAACAGGAAGGTTTACGCAGGAAGATGTTATCTATGATGACGGGTTTAATTTATATACATATTGCAGTAGTAATCCGGTGATATACTGTGACCCGAGTGGGTTAAAAAGAAATGTAAGTTGTAAAAGTAAAGCTAATCCTAATCGTGTGGGTACAGGGACGACAAAAGGAGGACAATCAAGAACAACAAAAAGTTGGCGCAAGCGATATGGACCAGCTTCAGCACGTGAACATCATCTTATTCCACAGGCACTGTTAAAAAATGATGCATTTATGAAGCAAATGCATTCTTTAGGAATAAAAAATGTTAAAGAATATTTGGATAAACAAATTGCTCTTATTTCAAATTCTCTTCATATTGACGTGCATGCAGATGGATGGAATGATGACTGGCTTAAGTGGCTTCAAAATAATAGAAATTTTACTTTAAAAGATTTACAAAGCAATATTAAAGACATGATGAAGCTATATAATATTCCTAATAATTCAAGAAACCATGTTGGAATGTATGGACGAAACTAATAAATATTATCGTAAATTTGTTTTTGCGGTAAAGATGGCGTCATGTAAGTATTTATTTAAAGTGCTTCAATATGATATATTAATAATATTATTGCGTTAATTAAGTATTTTTTTATTGGAGAAAAGTTAGTTTATTCTGGCAGTTTTATTTAGATTAATTGAAAGGATATGGTGAAATTATGAATCAAAAATTTAATAAAGCTCTATACCTTTTGGACAAAGGAAGGTACGATGAAGGGCTTGGGTTATTAAAAGCTGCATTTGACGAGGTGGATAATATTTTTGAAAAACTGGAAATTAAGGCATGCATCATGGAAGTATTTTACGAATTGGAAGAATTTGAAAAAACAAAAGAATGTATAAAATATATAATTGACAACACATCTGAAGATGATGAATCAGACCCAAGAGAAACCGCATTGGAGATTGCAGAAGAAATGGGCTGTACTATAAAAGATTTTGAATAATTAAATTATTGGGGCAATAGAAAGAATTAGACGGAATTAAAGAAGGTATATTCCTATATCTTCTTTAATGTCGTTACATTGAAAGAAGTTTCATATTGTATTTGTTAATATATTATGCATATCTGGTTAGTACAATATGATATAAAGTATAAAGGGAGGATTTGTATGAACTATTGGAGGATTTATATATCAAGAGAAAACACATATGACATATATATAAAGGAAAAAGAATTTGAAAAATTAAATTCTTTTTTATTACTGGGAGAAAGTGTAATTGATAGATGGGATCCGTCTGTAGAGCTATATTTTAAAAAGGGTGGCATTGACGACTCTGATGTTTTTCTTTTTAATGAAGATTTTTTCATTATCCAAAAAGATTCAAAAGTAATGAAAATATTTGATTTATATGTCAAAGGAGGATTGGAATATTTAAACTTTAAATGTGATGTAGAAAACCTTATAATTGCTTATCCAGTAATAAATATAGACTGTATCGACATGGAAAGGTCAAAATACAAAGTATATAAAGGT
>JAIECJ010000068.1 GCA_029068555.1 Lachnospiraceae bacterium | reverse complement strand
TTATTCGCATGGCGCAGTCAGTTCAGTTTACAGAGAGGGCATTTTGATATTTTATATTGATGCAGTAAGTAGCACAGGAAGGACATTCAGAAATGAGTGTCCTTTTTAAAATCGTAAAAAAAGATATCACAAAACGCAGTTGAAAATTTTGAAAAAGGGAGCATGGTGCAGCTTTCAAGGGAAATTGTATTTTCACTGTTCTGTGAACTTGATGCGATGAGAGATTGAAAGCTGCCAAGACACTTGCGGAATTTTTCAGGGATAAGGGAATGGTGGTCAATTTTCTTGAGAGATAAAATGCCAAAAAAGGAAATACTTTTATAGGAATAATTCGTTCTCTTTTCTTGTTGAGCAGGCTTTCTTTAACGCTAACGCTGCGGCAGAAACCATAGCTCTGTTTACCTTGCGGGCTGATTGTGGGCATTGCGCGACACAGCGCATACAAGATATACACTTTTTGTTGTCAGTAACGTTCGGATTTTCTTTACTGATTGCCTGTGCGGGGCACTGTTCGGCGCAAAGACCGCAGCCTGTACAGTTACTGCCCGCTTTTGGTACCAAACCGGCGCCGCCCGCTTTTCTATAGGGGCGGTTTCCGGGAATTTGCGGTGCGGAAATTTCAATGGAAGTGCCATTTATTTTTTCTAATATTTTTGTGGCAAAACAAGCTAATTCGCCCTGGTCTTTTGCATCGGGTCTGCCTGATGCATACTGGTGTATGATGGAATGCTCCGCAATGGCAGCAACGGCGGCAGCTACTTGAAAACCACTTTTTTCTGCGATATCGTTCAACTCAGTCAAAGTGTCTTCGTATGCTCTGTTTCCATATACGCAAACAATGACACATGGAGTCTGACTGCCGTGAATGTCAGCGATTCTCTGTGCAGCTAGACTGGGAACGCGTCCTCCATAGGAAGGCACTGCAATGATTGCGATATCATCTTTGCAGAAATGAAGTGAGGAATAATCGGTTTGCGCATTGGACAAGTCAATTTTATGGGCAGGCAATCCCCATGCATTCGTTATGATTTTCGCAACTTTATCAGTTCCCCCAGTCGGGCTAAAAGTAATTTGATAGACTTTCATATCAGTTCCTCCTGTAATTTTTAGATTTACACCATTATAACAAGTGAAGGGTGTAATGTCAAGATTTACAGCAGTGCATATTTGTGTTACAATTTAGCTAAAAGGAGAAACGTCATGCATATCAGTACAAAATGTTCCGTCGCTATTCATTGTCTTATTTTTATTTATGAATACGGGGAGAAACAGAAGGTAACCAGTGACCTTTTGTCACTGTCTACAGGAAGTAATCCTGTTACAATCCGAAATATCATCAGTTTGCTGAGAAAGGACGGCATCATAGCTGTTAAATTTGGAACGGGCGGTGCGACACTGAACTGTCCGCCGGATGAAATAACATTATACCGCATTTGCAAGGCAATAGAGCCAGACTTTGGATCGAAGCTAATCGGTGTCCATGCGCTGCCTTCGCCGTTATGTCCGATAGGAAGAAATATCCATAATGTATTAGCTTGCTCTTATCAGAAAATCAGAAATGATTTATGCGAGAGCCTGAAAAATATTACGCTGGAAAATGTGATTTCGGATTATCATAACATGCAGCAAAAGCTGCAATAAATCCAGATAAAACGCCAGTGCTCCATCCAGTCAGAAATAAAAATTGTGGGTTGCATGATTCCTGTCTGCGCAAGGCAAAATATCGACGGCGGTGCGGTGGAGGCTCCCAATCTGATGTGGATGGGCATAAAATGTGGTGACGAGGTGACCATAACGGCAGAAGGCGTTGATGAGGATGCGACGATTGAGCAGATGGAGGCATTCATGAAAAGCAACTTATAGATGATTTATGACAGCCGGACTGTTCTTCTGTCCGGCTGTTTTGAGAAAGCCAGAGTATGGGAGTGGAGAATAGAATGAATATATATCAAGGAAAATCTGTATACAAAGGGATTGCGATGGGAAAAGTGATTGTCTTGAAGGACAGGGAGCAGCAGGTTAAGCGATATAAAATTGAAGATACCAGTGCGGAGATTGTCAGAGTAGGCAAGGCAGAGGAAACAGCAAAAGAGCAGATTCAGAAACTATATGATAAGGCGCTGAAGGAAGTCGGGGAGACAAATGCCGCTATTTTCGAGGTACATCAGATGATGCTGGAGGACGAGGATTATCTCGAATCCATACACAAGATGATTCAGACAGAGCTTGTGAATGCGGAGTATGCGGTGGCGGTGACAGGGGATAATTTTTCGGAAATGTTTGCGGGCATGGACGATGATTACATGAAGGCGAGGGCGGCTGATGTCAGGGATATCTCCAACCGTCTCGTAAAGATTCTGCAGGGACAGGAGGATGTGGACTTTTCATCTATAGAGTCGTCAATTATCGTTGCGGATGATCTGAGTCCCAGTGAGACGGTGCAGATGGACAAAGAAAAAATACTGGCTTTTGTGACCGTGCATGGATCAACCAATTCCCACACAGCGATACTTGCGCGTATGATGAACATACCGGCATTAGTCGGAGTTCCGATGAATCTGCAGGAAATCCACAGTGGCATGAAAGCCGTTGTGAACGGATTTTCCGGGGAAGTGATCTTTGAGCCGTCGGAGGAAATCTGCGGACAGACACAGAAAAAAATAGAAGAAGAAAAAGAAAAGGCGCAGCTGCTGCAGACATTAAGAGGGACACAGACCATGACTTTAGACGGGAGGACGGTTCATTTGTATGCCAATATAGCGAGTGTGGGTGATGTCGGATATGTGCTTGAAAATGACGCGGAGGGAATCGGATTATTCCGCAGCGAGTTTTTGTATCTGGGAAGGAGTGATTTCCCGACAGAGGAGGAGCAGTTCCAGGCGTATAAACAAGTGGCGCAGATGATGGCAGGAAAGAAGGTCATTATCAGGACACTTGATATTGGGGCGGATAAGCAGGTGGACTATTTTAAACTGGGGCAGGAGGATAATCCGGCAATGGGTTACCGGGCAATCCGTATCTGTTTAAAGCAGCCGGAAATCTTCAAGACACAGCTCCGCGCTTTACTGCGTGCGGCAGTGTTCGGCAATCTTTCCATTATGTATCCTATGATTACGTCAGTGGAGGAAGTGCAGCAGATTGATGCGATTATAAAGGAAGTCCAGGAGGAGCTGGACAGTTTTCAGATTCCTTATAAAATACCGGAACAGGGGATCATGATTGAAACCCCGGCAGCAGTGATGGTCAGCGACGAACTGGCGGAAATGGTCGATTTCTTCAGTATTGGGACTAATGATCTCACACAGTACACACTGGCTGTCGACAGGCAGAATGCAAGACTGGATGACTTTTACAATCCGCACCACAAGGCAATCTTAAAGATGATACAGATGGTGGTTGACAATGCCCACAAGTGTGGAAAGTGGGCAGGCATCTGCGGGGAACTGGGCGCGGATCTGGGGCTGACAGAGACTTTTGTGAAAATGGGAGTCGACGAACTGTCCGTTGTGCCCTCCATGGTATTGAAAGTAAGGAAACGGATTCGTGAGATAAAGTGCTGAACAGTTTCTTATCCCAAAAGGATTATGGCAGCTCTGCCAGATGTTGGGTTAAGTATTTTATGAATCTTTGACTTGCAATCGGTAAGCTCTCCTGGTCCTTATATCCGATTGCAAGCGTTCTGTAGACCGGCGGATCTGTCTGATGCAAGGATATGCGATAATTTGTGCGGTGCAGCACTAACTCCGCCAGAATACTGACGCCAAGGCCTGCCTCAACCATTGTCATAATCGCGTAATCATCATGTATTGTATATTTTATATTTGGTGTTTTCCCGATTTGTTGAAAAGCTTCCAATGGTTCATAATAATGTCCTTCTTCCAACAAAAGAAACGGTTCTTCCGCCAGTCTGTCCAGTGGGATAATGGTTTCTTTTGCCAGTGGATGATTTTGGGGCACAATCGCCAGCATCTCCCCCTTTTTCAGCATAATCAGTTCCAATCCGCTGACAGCGTCAGGATTGACAAAGCCGAAATCAATTGCGCCTGTCTTAATCCATTCCTGTATGGAAGTATAATCTCCCTGATGAATCACAAATTCCACTCCCGGATATAAGTTTTGAAAATCTTTCAGCAATCCGGGAAGCCAGTGCGCTGAGATACTTGCCAGGGTTCCCATGCGGACGATGCCCGTCTCCAGTCCGCGGATTTCTTTTACTTTCTCGATTACCATGAAATACTGATTGACCATTTTTTCTATCAGCGGGTAGATTTTCTCTCCCTCCAGCGTCAGTTTTGTTCCCGTCCGAAAACGGTTAAGTAACTGGACGGAAAATTCATTCTCCAATGAAGAAATCATCTGGCTTAAAGCCGATTGCGTATATCCTAATTTTTCGGCAGCCTTCGAAAAGCTCCCAAGTTCTACAATTTTCTGTAGGGCAATAAAGCGTTTCATTGTAACCTTCACTTTCTCTAATATTAGCATTAGATATTTTCGTTTTACTTATGATACTGACAAGTATATAATAAAAAGGAAGAAAAAACAAGCAAGGAAGGTGTCATTATGGAATTAATAAGTTACGACCCAAAATACAGACAGAATTTTATAGAATTAAATACTGCATGGATTAAAAACAATTTCGGCTCATTAGAGGAAGCGGACAGAAAGACTTTTCAGGGAATTGACAGCGAGATTGCCAGGGGAGCAATGATTTTCTTTGCGGTGGAGGGCGATATTGTGCTGGCAGCCTGCATGACAAAGCCACTCGGTGAGGGGACATGGGAAATCTGCAAGTTGGCGACAGATGAACGATACAGAAGACAGGGCGCAGGAAGCCAACTGTTCAAAAAATGTATGGATTATGCGATTGCAAACGGTGCGCTAAGACTGTTTATCCTTTCCAATTCCAGCTTAAAACCTGCACTGCATATCTATCAGAAATACGGTTTTACGGAGATAAAACTGGATGATTACGGCTATAGCAGAGGTGATATTGCATTTGAATATATTGTCTAGAGCGTGTTTGAAAGATGCTTTCTGCCAGATGTGCGTCACAATTTGTGGGAGATTTGTGCCAAATGAAGGGCGCATAGCGGGCTATGTAACCTGAATTTGGTGCAAATATCACGCAAAGTGGTGAATACGACGCATACGCGTCGTTATATAGATGGCAGGAATGTTTTTTCAAACACGCTCTAGTACAGTGAGTGCGGGAAAGAGAACTGCTTATGCTGGCAGTTTTGGCTTCACTAGGTGCAGACACGCAGATGAAAGCCCATGTGGCAGGAAAACTGAAAGCCGGGAACAGCAGAGAGACGCTGTACGCCGCTATGGTACAGTGCCTGCCGTATATCGGTTTTCCGGCAGCGTTCAATGCAATCAACATTATAAAATCTGTGGATATTTAATTTCCTGTTACGATTCTGTTTTGATCACCCCACTCGCACATGGAATCAAGAATTGGAATGAGTGTCTTGCCGCGTTCTGTGAGGGAATATTCTACTTTGGGCGGAATTTGCGGGTACTCCTCACGGTGGATCAGCTGGTCTGCTTCCAATTCTTTTAGGGCAGAGCTTAGTGTTTTATAAGAGATTTCACCAATATATTTTTTCATTTCATTAAAGCGGACTACACCAAATTCCATAAGGGTATAGAGAATGGTCATTTTGTATTTTCCACTGATAAGGGATAATGTGTAGCTAAAACCAGTTGTTTCCAGACGTTCTTGTGATATGCAGCGCACGCTCATTTTACACTCTCCTTTAGGTAAGTATTGCACTTCAATGTAAGTACTTGATTTTTGTTTTATACTTGTTATGATGATACTATCAGCAGCGGGAAAAGTCAATCCTGCTGAAATAGAGGAGGATTTTACCATGAGTAAAAAAATTGTTGTGATTACGGGAAGCCCGAGAAAAAATGGGAACAGTTTTGCGATGGCGCAGGCATTTATCCAAGCGGCGGAGGACAGAGGACATACAGTGACACGTTTCGATGCAGCCATGAAAAACGTTGGCGGTTGTCGTGCATGTGAGACCTGCTTCAAAACAGGAAAGGCATGTTCCTTTGATGATGATTTTAATGTCATCGCGCCGACAATCCTGGAAGCAGATGTGGTTGTCTTTGCGATGCCGGTTTACTGGTATTCGATTCCGGCACAGATTAAGGGCGTGATTGACAGGCTGTTTTCGTTCTGTGTTGCGGGAAAAGATGTTGCGGGGAAAGCGTGTGCTTTGATTACCTGCTGTGAAGAAGATGACATGTCTGTTATGGACGGTGTGCGTATCCCGGTTGAGCGTTCTGCGGCATTGCTGAAATGGAAGATGGTGGGTGAGGTGCTTGTTCCGGGAGTTTTAAATGCTGGTGATATTGAAAAGACCGATGGATGCAGTCAGGCGGCTGCATTGGCAGAAAAAATCTGACTGGAAATGGGGGAACAAAAGTATGGGTAAAAAAATAGTTGTATTAAACGGAAGCCCACGCAAGGCAGGAAATACTTCTGCGTTGGTCAGGGAGTTTATAAAAGGGGCGGAAAGTGCAGGCAGTACAGTAACAGAATTTTTCCTGAATGGTATGGATATCCATGGATGCCTGGGATGTTTCGGCGGTCACAGCAGCAGGGAATGTCCCTGTGTCCAGAAAGATGATATGGCACAGATTTACCCGGCGGTAAAGGGTTGTGATGTGGTGGTGTTTGCCTCGCCTCTGTATTACTGGAATATGAGCGGACAGCTCCGGACGGCAGTTGATCGGTTGTTTGCTCTGGAGGAGGGGGATGGCAATCTTCTCCGGGGGAATGGAAAAGCTTCTGCCCTGCTGATGGCGGCGGAAGGCAGCGGATTTGGGGATGTGGCACTGTATTATGACCATCTGATGGAGCATCTAAGGTGGGAGAACCTCGGACATGTTCTTGCCGGAGGGAATATGAATGCAGGTGATATTGAAGGGAAGCCGGAGCTGAAGGATGCCTATGAACTTGGCAGGTCAGTCAGTTAAGGAGTTTGTCCATCGGGAATATAGCTGGTATTGTGTCCGATGCCAGAGAAACATTATCATCATTTAGAAGGAATGAAAAGAAAACAGGAAAATGTTGAGAACCACTGGATGTACTGACAGTAACATACAGCCAGGCCCAGGTGCGGAGCTTCTTTTCTTATGTTCCGCAGGATTGCTATCTGTTTGATGGAACAATACGGGAAAATATCCTGATTGGAAACCCGGAGGCGACAGATGAGCAGATAGAAAAGGCAGTCGAAAATGCTTATCTTGCGGATTTTGTACAAAGCGTTCCGGAAGGCCTTGAAAAAAGAGTGGGAGAACGCGGAAACCTGCTTTCCGGCGGGCAGAGGCAGCGGGTGGCGATTGCCAGAGCCTTTTTAAAGGATGCACCCATACTTCTTTTGGATGAAGCAACTTCCGCGCTCGATTCCCAGTCGGAGGAGATTGTGCAGAAGGCCATGGAGAGACTGATGGCGGGCAGGACAGGCATTGTGATCGCCCACAGACTTTCCACGATTCGGGATATGGACAGGATAGTGGTATCACCTCACTTATCAGAATATTTGCAGGCATTCCGCCTATATGAAATGGAATGCCATCTACATTATAACTGAAATCTGCGATAAGTCAATGAGCGTCATTTACAGGATGGTGTAACGTATGATTTTGCAAAGAAGATGTTTTAGATACTTCGTCCTGCCGCATCCTATCAGCTTATATATTTACAAGGGGAGCCTGTGGCTGCGCAGATGGCAGAAGTATTTTTCACGTCCCTTATTTTGCCCAAGAATGCGGCGGGTATTTGCCGGAGGAGGATTCCTATGGAAAAGAACAAAAGCAATGACAGAAATTTGAGTTGTGGGCTGCCTCCTGTAATGATATAATAGGGAAAAGGGTTGAACAGATAAGCATTGTGAAGTAGTCGTAATATTTGGAAGATTGTCTTTTTTGTCGATTAAGGGCTGTCGTATTTTATGAAAAAGTCATATTTTGTCGAACGATTTGTAACATTTTTGCAACCGGATTATTGAATTTTTTTGCTGTTTATATTAGTATTGGTTGTAAATGTGATACAAAGGAGATTCAATATGCAGGCAGAGTTAATTTACCAGATTTTAAATGGAGAAATAGAGCGGAATGAGGTATCATTGCCAGATGGTGTAGATGTGACGGATGAGTTCAGTGATGGCAGAGAGTGCGGACGGCTTTATGACAGGGTTTATAAGGCAAAGCTGCGTCTTGGAAAGCGACTGGGAATGGATGAGGACTCTGACGTGGAGGAGATTATTAACTGTATGTGCAGCATTTCAAGAATACTGGCAGATAAGATGTTTGAGTATGGGATGAATTTTCAGACACGCTCATTGAAACAGGATACTTGAACAGTATCCTGTTTCCTACTTTGGTTTTTCCCCTTCTATCAGATAGTCACAAGAGACACCGAATATATGTGCCAGCGCGTGGATTTCAATATCCGTGACATAGCGTTTATTTGTTTCTATCCGGGTGATTACATTCTTATCCATGTCATATCCGGCAAGCTGCAATTTGCGGGATAAATCACGTTGGGAAAGATAGTGTTCTTTCCGCAGTGCAATAAGACGCTTGCTGATTAGATTTTTTTCACCAGAGCAGGTTTGTGGTTTCGGCATAAGTATTCCTCCTTCTTGTCTCATTTTTAGAACTATGTTATTGTTTTTGATTCTAATTGAAATATATAATAGAATTGGTTGTAAAATCGAGACAAAAGGCAAATACTGTTGTAAAATGTTGATATATGTAACTATAGGTACAATATGTTGTTATAATATAAAGGAAGAGGATTATGGGAGGAAATCAGTTGGAAGAAATTGTTGATCCGCTGATAGAATGGTATCGGAACAATGGCAGAAGTCTGCCATGGAGGAAGGATAGAGATCCGTATCGTGTGTGGGTATCGGAGATTATGCTGCAGCAGACACGTGTGGAGACGGTAATCCCGTATTTTGAGCGGTTTGTTAAGCGTTTTCCTGACATAGCATCGCTTGCAGCAAGTGAAGATGAAGAGCTGTTTAAGCTATGGGAAGGATTGGGATATTATTCACGCGCTTTAAACATGAAAAAGGCAGCACAGATAATTTGTGCGCGTTATCAAGGGACATTTCCGGAAAAATTTGAGGAAATAATGGATTTGCCAGGTATTGGTTCTTATACGGCAGGCGCCATTTCGTCTATTGCGTTTGAGCAGGCAAAGGCAGCAGTAGATGGAAATGTATTACGAGTGATTACGCGGCTGACCGAAAACAGTTGGGACATTTCGGATGTAAAATTCCGCAGGCAGGTTGCAGAGCTGCTGGAACAAATTTATCCGCTTAAGGGGAAAGGGGATTTTACACAGAGTCTGATGGAGCTCGGGGCAGTGATTTGCGTACCGAACGGGGAGCCCAGATGCGGGGATTGTCCGCTTGCTTTCTTTTGCGGGGCATATCATAGCGGGATGCAGATGCAGTATCCGGTGAAGAAAAAGAAGATAGTACGCAAAATAGAGCAGAAGACAGTTCTGATTCTAAGAATTCGGGATATCGAAGACAGGGTGGCAATCAGAAAACGGGAGGACGGTGGTGTCCTTGCCAGAATGTGGGAATTTCCAAATTTGGAAGGCATTCTGACCAGACAGGAAATTTTGCAGTGGCTTTCGAATAAAAACGTGACGGTGAAAGAAATGAGTGGTTATGGCACTCAAGAGCAGCAGATTAAACATATTTTTACCCATATTGAGTGGCATATGACATACTGGATTGTAGACTGCGAAACTGTGGGAGAAGACAATGGTTTTATATGGGTGACCGCCCAGCAGCTCGAAAATGAGATAGCGCTTCCGACAGCTTTTAAAAAAGTATATAAAAAAATCCCCTGAGATCGATTTTCAGGGGATTTTTTGTCATGTATTTGCAAGCTGTATTATTTTTTCCATGTCTGCGATAAGTTCTCTTGAATAGTTCTCCGCCTCTCTGTATACCTGGGCTGCCTTTCCAAATTCATTGTTGTTGACTGCATTGATGACGATTCGTCCATATGTATGAAATTTTTTATGTTTGTTGCCAAGCTCCTGCCAGATTGGAAGAACGCCTGGAATATCGGGTGTTATGGCATAATAAAAATGTCCAAAACCGCATTTAGAGGAATCAAGCTGCAATGGTGTAACATTCCGGCTGTCTGCTATCTTTTTGAGATTACTAAGCCATGTCTGATGTGAGGTAATTGCTGTGTTCATATACTTGATGAACTCGTTGTTTTCCATGCGATAAAAGGCATCTTTTGACATCGTTCCCATTTTCTTTATAGATTCGTCAAGTGTCTCCTCTATATTGACAACGGGTTCAGTAGCCTGTTTCAGCTCGCGTCCTACATTGCGCATAAACTCTGTGCTTTCAGTCAGCTGGTTTTCCATCTCCGTCATGGAACTGCTGATTTCCTCGCTGACAGAAGCCATGGAGCTTATGGAATCATTAATCTGGGATACATGCTGTTTACTTTCATCGTTTAATTCCCATATGTTTGTTATTTTATCAGCCATTGCAGAGAGCGAACGAATCGTGCTGCCAGAACTCTGAACACTTTTTTTGGAGGCGTGCTTCATGTTCTCCACAAAGGCACCCATATCTTTTGTCAGCTTCTGGGTTTCCTCAGCAAGCTCCCTGATTTCCCCTGCAACTACGGCAAATCCTTTTCCAGCTTCGCCCGCTCTTGCAGCTTCGACAGAAGCATTCAGCGCAAGAAGATTTGTCTGAAGGGAGATTGTGTCAATGCCTGAGAGGAGAGAACTGACATGATTGATAAGATCCATTAACTCATCCATATCTGACTGCATTTCGTTTGAAGCAGCGAGAGTCTCTGCAGATAGATCCTTGATTGATGTCAGCTCATTCTGGCCTTCTTCAATTTTTTTGTAAACTTCGTCCGTTTTTTCTGAAATATGGATAATTGTATTTGTCAGTTCTTCCTGCGGATTGCCTGCACTTCCGGCTGTTGTACCGAAAGTTGTTTCTGTTGCCTTTGCTATTTTGTCAGATATGTCAATAATTTTACGTGTCTGGTGCTGCATAGTCAAATCAAGAGAACTAATCTGCATGACCGCATTGATGTTTTTGTCAAAAACATCAGCAAACTGTTTTCTTCCATCAGACAATCTGTTATAAATTTTTCCTAATTCCGGCTCCCTCGAGTAATCAGCCCGCTTCATTTCTGAGACTGCTTTCATGAGTACCACTTTACTTTTTCTGTTTAACATTCATACAACCTCGCTTTTTCATAATAAAGTAATTTTGTTATTGAATCTATTATATATATTATTACGTTATTTTGAAGTTTTTTTCAAGTATTTTAATGCATTTTCTTAAATTGTTTTTTGGTCTTATTTACCATCTTCTGAAATCAGACAATTTTTCCATTTGGAATATGCGCAAAGAACGCTTCCTGACATATGGATTGTAAAATAATTATTTTGGAAGTATAATAAAAATAACATAGTTTAAGACAATGAAAGAGAGAGCGCACAAATGAGAGAGAAAATGAAAAATAGTTTGTTTAAAGTGTCTGATTATTTTGATAACAGCACGGTGTTCATGGCAGTCCGGCAGGGAATGGTCATGATGATTCCGCTGCTGGTAACTGGTTCCATGGCATTGATGCTGATCAGCCTTCCAATTCCGCGATATCAGGAATTTCTGCCGAAACTTTTCAATGGAAGAATTGTGGAGTTTTTCCGTTTTATTCAAAGTGCATCATTTGGCTTTTTTGCGGTAGCCCTTGCCCTTGCGACAAGTTATAGTTATGCGATGATGCAGAAGGAGAAGGGAGGCGGTATGGGAGATTCTGTTATGGTGATGCTGATTACCCTTTTGTCCCTGATTGGATTTTCAGGCATTCAGAATGAGAGCTTTTCCCTGACAATGCTTGGGACAATGAATATTTTTACAGCATTGTTTGTCGCTCTGTTATCCAGTGTATTATTTTTTCAGATTAAGGAAAAAAATTTTTTCCGCGTGCAGCAGCGTGGTATGGAGGCGGACGGACTTTATGGGGAAGCGGTTTCAGGGATTGTTCCGACGTTTATGGTTGTAGCATTTTTCGCTATACTTCGACAAATTTTTATTGCAGTCTTTCATGTGGATTCTGTACAGGCGCTGCTTGAGTCGGCTGTCAGCGTGCTGCTTGGAACGATAGAGAATGGTCTGGCTGTTGCGGTTATCATATTGCTGATGTCACATTGTATGTGGATTTTCGGGATTCATGGCAGCAATGTACTAGAGCCTGTCATGCAGGAGAACTTTGTTCAGATTAGTGCGGGGGCAGTGTACAATAAGACATTTCAGGATGTATTTGTCCTCATGGGCGGTACGGGTTCTGTGCTCTGCCTTGTAATTACGATTTTGCTTTTTTCCAAAAAGGGAAGTATCAGGAATGTAGCCAGGCTGTCTTTTCCAACGGTTGTATTTAATATTAGTGAGATTATTGCCTTTGGGCTTCCGGTGATTTTAAATCCAGTTTTTATGATTCCGTATCTGTTGGTTCCTGTCGTGTTCTGTATGATATCATATGCGGCAATCTATATTGGAATTGTTCCACATGTCATAAATCAGGTGGAATGGACGACCCCGGTTTTCCTGAGCGGTTATATGGCAACTGGTTCTATTGCCGGAAGCATACTGCAGGCAGTATGTCTTGTTGTGGGCGTATTTCTGTATCTTCCGTTTCTCCGGCTTTTTGAAGAATGTAGTGAGAGACGCCTTGTGAAAAATGTGGGAGAACTGGTCAGGGAGCTGCAAAGGCAGGAGGAAGCTAACGTAATTATGCCGTTGACAGAGCGTAAAGACCCACTGGGCGGTGTCGCCAGAGTCCTCTCGGCGGATTTAAAGGATGCTGTCAGGGCGAGGAAGCTGTTTTTTGTATATCAGCCGCAGGTAGACACGAAAGAGTGCTGTATCGGTGCGGAGGTGCTCATACGATGGATTCATCCGATTGCAGGGTTTATCTACCCGCCCTTAATTATTCAGCTGGCCAAGGAAGAAAATATGCTGCATGATATTGAGGCATACCTGTTTGACGAGGCGGCATATGCGATATCTGAGATTGGGAAAGTAATATCATCAGAGTATAAGATATCTGTCAATATCACCAACGAATCCCTTGCATGGGAAGACTTTGAATATTGCATGGAAGATAAGGTTCAGAAATATCAAATATCTCCAAAACGTTTCTGGCTGGAAATCACAGAGCAGGATGCACTGGTTACTTCACAGGAAATGATGGATAAGATACAGCGGCTCAAAGACAGGGGACATAAATTTCTGATTGATGACTTTGGAATGGGACATACGTCTCTGATGTATCTTCAGACCAGCCATTTTGGGGTTGTGAAGCTGGATGGTTCACTGACAAAGGATATCCTTAAGAATGACAGAAATAAAGAGATCATTGCGGCAATCACAGAACTTGGGAAATCGCTGCACTTTGAGACGATAGCAGAATACGTGGAGACGGAAGAACAGCGGGACATGCTGCTGGAATTAGGATGTAATGGTTTCCAGGGATATCTGTACAGCAAACCGATTGCCTTGGCGGAATTGATTCTCTGGATGGAGCAGCACCAGTAAAAGGAAAAGCTTCTTTTGCGTGGTGCTGCACATAAATAATGCTGGGAAAGGCAGGATATCAGTCTTTCCCAGCATTGCGTTTTGCAAGTTCCAGCGCCGAGATAATCGGGACAATCAGTATTCCGCAGAAGAAATTACTGATACCGTGAATACAGTCATACGGTAGTCCTGCGATAATCCAGGCAATCATTTTTGGGAAACTTAATCCATACAGTAGAGCCTGTGCAGGCGCATAAAGCGTTCCGTATAAAAAACCGTGTGCAGAACATACAGCCATATAGACGAATGGACGTATCTTTTTCGGCATTTTTTGGGGAAGCAGCATGACAGCGCCCCAAAGTGCAGCCCATATATAAAGGTAGGGCAGCCACCAGGCTGCAAACCCGTAAAACATTCCGGTTAAAAGCACATAGATGTAAATGGGATATAATGCCTTTTTTCGATACACAACTGTAAAGGAGACCGTAAATACGCCAAGCAGATGAATGTTTGGTGCGAATTCCATGATAATTTTGGATGCATACATTACGGCTCCCAGCATGGCAAATATGGGAATCTCCCTCGTTGTAGGCTTCATTTCTACTCAACTTTGAAAGAATAGCTGGCGTCTGCTGTTACTGGTGTAGTATCAACACTTGTTGTTGCATATTCCCCGTTAACGTAAAATGCCCAGTATTTTCCATCCGTATCATAATCTACAGTGACACCATTGACAGTTTTTACATATAAACCATATTCTCCACTATCTCCAGAAATCAAACCAAGCTCCGACAAGGCTTCCCCAACCGTTTTCTTGTCTGTATGGATCTCAAAAGGTGTCTCGCTTCCGTCCTGATCTACTACAGTAAACGCAAAGCTTGTGCTGCCTTCGCCCAGTATGGTGCTGTCTGCTGCCGTACTGACATCTGCTGTGTCTGCGGCGGGTGACGCATTTTTGGTATTGCCATTACAACCTGCTGTAGTAAATGCCATAGCCACAATAAGCATTGTACAAAGGATAAATGACGAGTGTTTTTTTCTGCTTTTCATCTGCATAATTTTGTCTCCTTTGAAAATAGTTTATTTCCTCCCATAAACCGGCGCCCGCGGTTCTGACAGATAGCTGACATCCGCCAGAGAGGACAGGATCCGCCTGGATATTCCGGCTTGGCACTTCACTGACCGGCCTTCTCGGAATAGATTTCCAATGGCTTTTCCCAAAATGTGGCATTTTGGTCAGGGCAGTGAAAAAAAGATGCCTTACGGCGACGGGCTCGCGCAGGATTTACACCTGATTCCCCAAGCAGTCCATTCTTTATCATAATCGTTTGTGTTTGTTTCGTCAAGGCAGTTTCAATATCCTGTCGAAAATTGCAAAAAATTTGTTTTGCAAATGAAATTCTGGTATAATCTTTTTTATGAAAGAATGCAAATTGATTTTACTCTGTTTCTTTGGAATAAAGAGTGGGGAAGGACAGGATCTATGGATATTCAAAATGATGAAAAAAATACGGACAAAAAAAATAAGAAAGGGAGTCATACTACACAGTTCCTGATAGGGAGCTTTATCCTGCTTATTCTGATTAGCATAGAGGCGTTTATCCATCTGGGCGACTATATGAGCAGGATCAGCGAGGAATCCATCAACAAGGTGGGTGACATGTATATGGCAGGCATAAACAACCATATTATCGCGCATTTCAGAACACTGATAGATTTGAAGCTGGAACAGGCGGAGGCGGTGGTGGAAGTTGTCTCTGCAGATATGGACAGCGTGGAAGATATTTATGAAGAGTTAGTTTACAGAAGCAGTATCCGAAACTTTAATTATCTGGCGCTTTGTTCCGGGAGTGGAGATATCGAAATGCTTGATGGTCAGCAGCTTCGGCTTGCCGATCCGGTTCCCTTTTATGAATCATTGCAGCGTGGGGAAAAGAAGGTAGCAGTGGGGAGTGACGCGACTGGTAACGCGGTGGTAATGTTTGGCGTTTCCGCAGACTATCCGATGAAAAACGGCGAAAAATGTATGGCACTGGTTACAGCTGTTCCCATAGAATATATCAGCACAATGCTGGGAACGGATGAGGAAAATGCATTGATATACTCGCATATAATCCGCAGTGACGGAAGTTTTGTTGTCAGTGACATGAATGGTGTGTATACGGATTATTTTAACAGCCTTTATGATAGATATGAAACAGATGATGCGCAAAAGATAGAAGTGTATATAAGCCAGCTCACGGACGCCATGGCAAAGAAGGTAAAATACTCTGGTATAATGAACTTTGGCGGAAGTATTCAGCAGGTATATTGTACACCGCTGCCATATTCCGAATGGAATCTGGTAACAATACTTCCGTTTGGCGCCCTGAACGAAACGGTGGAAAGCCTAAACCAAAACAGGACGTTTGCCACGATGATTGTTCTGGCAGTCATACTCCTATTGCTGCTGCTAATATTCTATGCATATTTTAAAATGACATGCCAACAGCTGAAAAATTTGGAGGCGGCGCGCCAGGAAGCTTTGGAGGCAACGAAAGCAAAGAGCGTATTTCTCTCGAACATGAGCCACGATATCCGCACGCCGATGAATGCCATTGTGGGTATGACTGCAATTGCCACAGCCCATATAGACGACAAGGAGCAGGTGCGGAACTGCCTGAAAAAAATCACCTTGTCAGGAAGACATCTTCTGGGGCTGATTAATGATGTGCTGGACATGTCCAAAATAGAAAGCGGAAAAATGACGCTGACGGCGGAACTGGTTTCTCTGAGGGAGGTAGTTGAGGAGATTGTTGGCATTGTGCAGACGCAGACCAAAGGAAAGGGGCAGAATTTTAACATTCACATCAACAATATTGTAACTGAGGATGTGTACTGTGACAGTGTCCGTCTGAATCAGGTGCTGCTGAACCTGTTGTCAAATGCAGTCAAGTATACACCGGACGGGGGAACCATTCAGCTGTCTTTATTTCAGGAGGCGGCACCTGGTCAAAAGTCGGATAAATATGTCAGGACACATATTATAGTAAAAGACAACGGAATCGGTATGACTCCTGAGTTTTTGCAGCATATTTTTGATTCCTATTCGCGGGCGGACAGCAAGCGCGTGCAGAAAACTGAAGGCGCGGGACTCGGCATGGCGATTACAAAGTACATCGTGGATGCAATGGAAGGAACGATTACTGTGACGAGTGAGCCTCAGAAAGGTACAGAATTCCATGTGATTCTGGATATGGAAAAAGCTTCTGCGCAGGAAAATGATATGATTCTGCCTCACTGGAAAGTACTGGTGGCAGATGATGATGAAATACTGTGCCGTACCGCGGCAGATGCGCTTGAGTCCATAGGAATAAAAGCTGAGTGGACACTGAGCGGGGAAAAGGCAGTAGAGATGGCGGTCGGACATCACAAGATGCAGGACGGCTATCAGATTGTTCTGTTAGACTGGAAGCTTCCAGATATAGATGGTCTTTTGGTGTCTAAGAAGATTCGCCAGGCGATAGGAACGGATGTGTGTATTATTCTGACTTCTGCATATGACTGGAGTGATTTTGAAGAAGATGCGCGGGCAGCGGGCATTGACGGCTTTATCGCCAAACCGCTTTTTAAGTCGACATTATATTATGGATTAAAGAAGTATATGGGTATTGAGGACACGATGGACGAACCAGATACGGATGCGGATTTGTCGGGGTGTCATATACTGGCGGCTGAGGATAACGAGTTAAATTGGGAGATATTGAATGAATTGCTGTCCGATATTGGTATGGAACTGGACTGGGCGGAGAACGGGAAAATCTGTCTGGAAAAGTTTCAGGAGTCTGAACCAGGGCAATATGACGCGATTCTTATGGATGTGCGAATGCCTGTCATGAGCGGACTGGAATCCACGCGTGCAATTCGTGCCCTGAATCGTCCGGACGCACAGACGATTCCGATTATTGCCATGACTGCGGATGCGTTTTCAGAGGATATCAAACGATGTCTGGACAGCGGAATGAATGCACATACTGCAAAACCAATTAATGTGGGTGACATGACTGCCCTGCTGAAAAAATTTATACTGCGCTGATATTTTGTCAGGAAGAAATTTTTCTTGATATATCAGCACACTAAGTGTATGATAAGTAAGGAGTAAAAGGAATAATTTTGGAGAGATAGTATGGGGAAAAATATATTAGAATACAATTCGATGCGCAAAAAAGTGTCAGAGAAGAATTTGTTTGAGCAGGAAGTTGAGGAGAAGCTGGGCAGGAATGATGACTGCTGGTGTGGCAGCGGGAGAAAATACAAAAAATGCCACAGCGCTTTTGATGAGAAGCTGGAAGAGTACAGACGCAGGGGCGTTCTGATTCCGCCAAGGCGCATTATCAAGAGTCCTGAGCAGATACAGGGAATCCGTGAGAGTGCTAAAATCAACATTGCAATCCTGGACTATATTGATGAACATATCAAGGCGGGGATATCGACACAGGAGATAGACAACTGGGTGAGCAGTATTACAAAAAAAAGTGGTGCTATTGCGGCTACGCTCAACTATGAGGGATATCCCAAAAGCGTCTGCACCTCCATAAATGATGTGGTGTGTCATGGTATTCCATCCAAAAATGAGATATTGAAGGATGGTGACATCATCAATGTGGATGCCTCCACAATTTATAAAGGTTATTTCTCAGATTCTTCCAGAATGTACTGTATCGGAAATGTTTCAGCAGAGAAAAAGCGCCTTGTTGATATTACAAAGCAGAGCCTTGAAATTGGATTGCAGTATGTACAGCCATGGCGTAAAATAGGGGATATGGGTGCTGCAATCCATGAATTTGCCATGGAAAATGGATATACAGTGGTAAGAGAAATCGGGGGTCATGGTGTGGGACTTGAATTTCATGAGGATCCGTGGGTAAGCTATGTGTGTCCGAGGGACACAGGCATGCTGATGGTACCGGGAATGGTTTTTACGATAGAGCCTATGATAAACATGGGCAAACAGGAAATCTATATTTCTGATGATGATGGATGGACAGTTTATACAGAAGACGGACAACCATCTGCCCAGTGGGAAATTCAGGTACTTGTAACAGAGGACGGATATGAGATTCTTTCTTATTAGTAGTATGTCCGACAAAAAAATATTTCTTAAAAAGGATTGCATATTGATACTGGCAGTCCTTTTATTGACAATATTGACAGCACTGATTACAGTGCTGTTTCAAAGAGATGCAGGGCAGACCGTGCGCATTATGACAGATGGAAAACTTTATGGAGAATACAGCCTGACGGACAATCAGATCATTGTCATTGACGGATTATTTGGCTATAATAAAGTTGTGATAGAGAATGGCATGGCGTATGTGGATGATGCGGACTGTCCTGATAAGTATTGCATGAAGTACAAACCGATATCAAAAGGAAATGAGACGATTGTCTGTCTGCCGCACAGATTTATAGTGGAAGTGGTGGGAAAGGCAGATATACAACAGCCGGACATTATCGCACAGTAACGGCGTCTGGTGTTGAGGTGATGTGTGATGACAAAAAGAGTAGCTTACTGTGCCATGCTCACGGCACTGGCGATGATATTCGGGTATGTGGAGGCAATGTTACCATTTGGTTTTGGTATACAGGGAGTGAAGCTGGGAATTGCAAATATTGTGATTGTTCTGGCGTTATACATGCTTCCTTCATATCAGGTTTTACTGATACAACTGGCGCGCATTGTGCTGGTTTCCTTTTTGTTTGGAAATATGTCAATGATGATTTATAGCCTTGCAGGGGGAACACTGAGCTTTTTTGTTATGTCGCTTTTGAAAAAGGCAAAAGGCTTTTCAATAACAGGGGTGAGCATTGCGGGGGGCGTGAGTCACAATATTGGACAACTTGCTGTGGCTGTACTGGCGGTGCAAAATATGAAAATAGCATTTTACCTTCCGGTGTTATTGATGGCAGGGCTGCTGACTGGCTGCCTGATTGGAATGCTGGCATATAAGATTAAGCCAGTTATTGACCATGTGGGAAAGGAATAAAAGAGGAAGACTGTATGAGCAGGGAAAAATTGATTTTTCATATTGATGTAAACAGCGCATTTTTGTCGTGGGAGGCGGTGGAGCGACTAAAGCATCCCGAACAGTTTCCAGAGATAACAGCGGATTTGCGCACCATTGCGTCCGCAGTGGGCGGTGACCGCTCAAAACGCCGTGGAATCATACTGGCAAAGTCCATTCCTGCAAAAAAGTATAAGGTACAGACAGGTGAACCAATCACGGATGCACTGAAAAAGTGCCCGAACCTTGTGATTGTTCCGGCAAGACACGGGATATACACCCAGTATTCAAAAGCTTTTATTAACATACTGGAACGATATTCCGACATGATAGAGCAGTGCAGCATTGACGAGTGCTTTATTGACATGACTGGTACGGAAAAGCTGTTTGGCCCGCCCAAGGAGGCTGCCGCGCGCATAAAGGATGAGATTTATAGGGAGCTGGGATTTACTGTAAATGTGGGAATATCCAACAACAAACTGCTTGCCAAGATGGCGAGTGATTTTAAAAAACCGAATCTGGTGCACACCCTTTTTCCACATGAGATTCCGGATAAGATGTGGGAGCTTCCTGTCGGGGATTTGTTTCTTGTTGGAAAGTCCACAGAGAGAACGCTTCACACGTTGGGAATACATACCATTGGGGAACTTGCAAAATCGGATCTGCAGGTAATAAAAGGTGCGCTGAAAAAACAAGGCGAAGTGATTTGGAAATTTGCCAATGGGGAGGGTGCTTCCATTATTGAGTCCGAACCCGCAGACAGCAAAAGCTACGGGAATGCCACGACAATTGCATTTGATGTGACGGACGAATCAACGGCGGACATGGTGCTGATGTCGCTGGCTGAAACTGTGGGCAGGCGGCTTCGGCGTGATGAGGCGAAAGCGCAGGTAGTGGCTGTCAATATCCGGTACAGTGATTTGTCAAGGACATCCCATCAGTGCGAGCTGGTGCATGCCACAAACATTACAAATGAAATTTATGCAACAGCGTGCAGACTGTTTGAAGAATTGTGGGATGGCAGGCCGGTCAGGCTGCTCGGAATACAGACAAGCCACATCAAAAAAATGAGTGACGGCGTACAGCTGTCACTCTTTGACGATAAAAATATGGAAAAGCTTGAGAAACTTGACAGGGCGATGGACAGCATCAGGGAAAAATATGGTTCTGATGCCGTCACACGCGCGTCATTTTTAGAGAAATCCAATTCGGGAAAGGGCAGAATAGAGGCCGCTCCCGGAAAGGAAAAGCATTTTGGGGTATAATCAGTCAATTTTATTCAATATAAAATCGTCTGCCGTACCCCAGCCTTTTGCTTTACACTGGATATGCATTCCGATAGTGAGTGTGCCGTCGGTAACCTTTATTGCAGATATTTGGGGTTCCTGCCAGTTTCCATATCCTTCGGCTGTGAAAGCGTCGGAAGCTACGGTGTCCCCTACAGATGCATAAAGCTCCATTGTCGCAGTGCTGTCGATGTCGCCGCCCTGGAAATATGCTTTCAGTTCGTACGTTCCAGGTTCTAAATCTGTAAATTTCTGTTCAATGGAGAAGTCCATGTCGGACTCTGACCAGAAATGGAAAGAATACTCGCCAGTATGGGCATCAGCCTCCTTCTGCTGGAAGTCTGTCGGATTTTTATCACCTTCGTAAGAGACCGTCCACATAGATGTGTCGGAATCTTCAAAACTGGAGTTAGCCACATAATTTAACATTTCCACATTAACAGTGCAGCAAACCTCTGTTGGATCATCGGAGGCGGCAGCGTCATCGAGGATTCTGCCATTGATTTCATAGGTTCCTGCCTTTGCGGTATCAATATTCAATACCTGTTCCTCATACCATTCAACGGGGAGGGATGTATTCAGGGCGCGGTTGTTGTAGACAACATCCACCGTTTCAGGCAGTTCCAAAGCAGCGCCGATATTGCAGGTGATGACAGGGGCGTTGACCATGTCAATCGCAGGTTCGGCGTTGGTACCATACTTTAGCCATTTGTATGTATTCAGCGACTCAAGCGGTTTTCCGTCTGCATCAAACAATGCCTGATTGTCCCAGGAACATCCACCGTAATATCTGCCTGCATCATTGGGGTCGTAGTCTGCAGCATAGCTGCTTGCCCAGCCGGAACCAAATTCTTCCCAGATTGGACTGTTGTCGGCATTGACATCACCGACAGTAATCCATGCACCTTCCCAGTAGAATACGCCAAGTGCACCTGCTTCACTGGCTGTAGCGCAAACATCACGGAGCGCTGTTGACTGGCTCTGCACAGTAGCGCCATAGGCGTCAATTAAATCCCCTTCGTTTACACTGTTGCCGGAGCCGTCTGTATCCTCTGTTGTATAACAGTATGCCGTTTCTGCGATAAGTGTCTCTTTACCATATTTGTCCTGGATATTAGCCATGACATTCTGCAGGTTTTCAAAGGTTCCATGCCAGTATGGATAGTAAGATAAGGCGAAGATATCATAATCTACCTGAAAGGATGCGAGTTTGTACATGATGGAGTCAAGCCCGTCGAAATCGGCGGCATCTGTATAGTGGAGTGCCACTTTGATATCCTTGTTGTAAGTTTTTGCAGTTTCGCGTACTGCTTTGCTTCCGGAATTCATAAGCTGTGCAATGTTTGGGATTTGTGTTTCACCTGCCATGCCATTGTTGGTTTCGTTTCCGACTTGTACCATACCGACATCGACACCAGCGTCGAGAAGCTGTGTCATACTGTCTTTAGTAAATTCATACAAGGCATTTGATTTTTCTTCAAGTGACATTCCCTCCCAGGCTTTGGGACATATCTGTTTTTTGGGATCCGCCCAGAAGTCAGAGTAGTGGAAGTCAATACAGACTTTCATGCCATTTGCGGTAGCGCGTTTTCCCAGTTCAATAGCAGTTGCAAGATCGTTGTTTCCGCCGCCATATCCATTTCCATTTTCATCAAAAGGATCATTCCAGACGCGGATTCGGGCGTAATTCACGCCTGCTTCCGCCATAGTAGTAAATACGTCCTGTTCTACACCGTCGGCGTTGTAGTATTTCACACCACTCTTCTCCTCAACGAGAATGGAGGAAACGTCCATTCCACGGATAAAGTCATCGGAGATGCCAGGAACCGGTTCTACATAGATACCTGCATCCTCCGCAGCATCAGGTAGTGGATACATGGGCGCCTGTGTGGCCTGTGTGTCAGGAGTAGTATTAGAACCAGTGTCCATACCCGTATCCGATGTAGAAGTTTCGGGAGAAACAGATGCGGCTTCTGTCTCCGGTGCAGTCTGTGCTGCATCAGGACTGCATCCGGCAAGGGATGAAGAAACCAAAGTCATCGCCAGCAGTAATGTCGTTAAATTTTTTCTTTTCATGTCAGCCTCCTGATTTCATATTTAAAATAATTGCTTACAAATACGCTCTAGATTCATTATATCACAAAAAAAAGTACATAAATTAGCAAATTTATAAACAAAAGAGGCAAAATCTTTCAATATTTTATATAATGTGGTAAAATGCTGATAAATAATGTCCACACTGTAAAAAAGGGATGTTATAAAATTTTAATTTTATTATAGGAAAGGATGAACATATAATGAAGAAAGCAGCGATATTTTTTGGGACAGGATACGAGGAAATAGAGGCACTTACCGTAGTAGATTTGCTGCGGCGTGCAGGTGTCGAGGCTGTCTGTGTCTCGGCAGATAACACAGACAGCGTGACAGGAAGCCACAAGATTTCAGTGGCGATGGATGCGGGAGTTGATGACATAGACTTTGAAAGCTTTGATGTTCTTGTCTGTCCCGGAGGAATGCCAGGCACGAAGAAGCTTGAGGCGTGTAAAAAGCTTACGGACAATATTCGGAAATTTTATGACAGTGGGAAACTCATAGCAGCAATCTGTGCCGCACCAAGTATTTTCGGACATATGGGACTTCTTGAGGGGAAAAAGGCCTGCATTTATCCGGGGATGGAGCCAGAGCTCAAAGGTGCAGAGGTAAGCTATGACAGAGTAGTGAAGACAGATAACATTATAACAAGCCGGGGAATGGGAACAGCAATTGCATTTGCGCTTGAAATCATTGCGGCGCTGTTGGACAGAAAGACAGCGGATGAACTTGGAAAAACCATTGTTTATCTTAATGACTGATGTCTGTAACAGGAAGCCGAAGCCTGAACTTTGTTAGTTACTGTTCACACCTACGCCAAAGTAGTGGGAATCATGCGCCAAAATGCTTGCCTTTTAGCATTTTGTGTGCA
>JAIECJ010000067.1 GCA_029068555.1 Lachnospiraceae bacterium | reverse complement strand
GACCCAATTGATATCCTTTATAAAACAAGCTTTCTAGTGCTTTTCGCAGAACAAGAAAATCTGCGAAATTTTCTATTTTTTACAGTCAGCAAAAAATCCGATGCCAATTGTGGTTAACCCACAACCGACATCGGATTTTATATTACCCATTTATCAGTTTTCTTCTGTTTCTTCCTCTATATCACACATTATTTCGAGCATCTGTTGGGAATTCATCGCTGTGCTAAGTTCATATGCACCCGGTTTCAGTTTATCCTTATAATCAGAAAGCCGCTCCTGAATATAAAACACATTCGCATCCTCAATCAACCCTTTTTCCTCAAGTATCTTTGCAAGCTCCCTGCTGGACTGCCCCGCAGATACCACCACGTTCACAATCCTGCCTTCACCCTCACTCATAGGCACATCCGCAAACACCTTATATCCAAAATCGTATGCGTACACTGCAAGCCGAAACACCACGGAAATAACCAACGCTGCAACCGCAATCTTTATTATCATCGCCGAAATGGCTCCCAATAACTGTTTTATATTCATAGCCTAAACCTCCATAATAATCGGGAGTATCATTGGGCGTCTCTTTGTCTTTCTCCATACATATTCGCTTAGTGTATCTTTTATGGTTCCCTTGATTTTACCCCAGTCGGTAATATTTTTCTTGAGACAGCCAAGCACCGCCTTCTCAATCAACTTTCTCGCCTCCTCAAGAAGCTCGTCCGATTCTTTTACGTACACAAAGCCCCGCGATACAATGTCCGGCCCCGCAAGCAGTTCTCCTGACGCAGCGTCGAGCGACATTACCACAATCAGTATGCCGTCCTCGGCAAGATGCTGCCTGTCTCGCAGTACGACATTCCCGACATCCCCAACACCAAGACCGTCCACAAGCACAGCCCCCACCGGCACCTTTCCCGTGACACATGCGCTGTCTGCATCCATCGAGAGCACATCGCCCGACTGCAGGATGAATACATCATCCTTGTCAATGCCCAAGTCCATGGCAATCTTCGCCTGTGCCTTTAAATGCTTGTATTCACCATGCACCGGCACCGCATATTTGGGTTTCGTGAGCGTATAAATCAGCTTGATTTCCTCCTGGCAGGCATGTCCTGACACATGTGTATCCTGAAAAATCACGTCCGCACCTTTTTTGAAAAGTTCATTGATTACCTTGGTAACCGCCTTTTCATTTCCGGGAATCGGACTCGACGAAAAAATAACCGTATCTCCCTTCCCGATGGATATTTTTTTGTGCATTCCACTCGCCATGCGGCTAAGTGCTGCCATACTTTCTCCCTGGCTTCCTGTTGTGATGATAACTGTCTTGTCTTTCGGATAATTTTTCAGCCGCTCAATATCAATCAGTGTGTTGTCTGGTATGCTGATGCGGTTCAGATTGGAAGCTGTCTCTATAATGTTCACCATGCTTCGTCCCTCGACAACCACTTTCCTGCCAAACTTATCTGCCGTATTGATAATCTGCTGCACCCTGTCAACATTGGAAGCAAAGGTAGCGATGATGATTCGTGTCTTCTTATGCTCCTCAAACAATGTATCAAATACCGGTCCCAGCTTCTTCTCGGACGGGGTAAATCCTGGTCTCTCAGCATTTGTGCTGTCACACATCAATGCCAGGACTCCTTTTTTACCAAGCTCCGCAAAGCGCTGTAAATCAATTGCATCACCATACACTGGGGTATAATCCACCTTAAAGTCCCCTGTGTGCACAACGACTCCTGCCGGTGAGTAGATGGCAAGCGCCGCCGCATCTACAATACTATGGTTTGTCTTGATAAACTCAATCCGGAAACATCCAAGATTAATATTCTGCCCGAACTTGACTACTTTTCTGCGCACATTGTGTATCAGATTGTGCTCTGTAAGTTTATTCTCGATAATTCCCATCGTAAGTTTTGTGGCGTACACCGGCACATTAAGTTCTTTGAGCACGTATGGCAGTGCACCGATGTGATCCTCATGCCCGTGCGTAATTACAAATCCTTTCACTTTATCCTGATTGTTTTTCAGGTATGTCACATCCGGAATCACAAGATCCACACCCAGCATGTCATCTGCCGGGAAACTCAGACCGCAGTCCACCACAACAATACTGTCTTCATACTCAAAGGCAGTAATGTTCATTCCGATCTGCTCAAGACCTCCTAAAGGAATAATCTTAAGCTTTGACGTATTTTGTTTTTTGTTCTGTTTCAAAATTTACCTCCTGCAACGTTTTTCTCCGCGTAACCTCCTTATAACCGGTTACCGTCCCGTTTCCTTATAATATAATAAACGCAGATTATGTTTGCGTTCACCCGCGCCGACCGTATGCCGTCAAGCGGTTAAATTTCTTATATGGTCGTGTGCACCGATTATAGTAAACGGCAAATGCTTTCGTCATTTACTATAAATATTTAGATAAGGTCAATGTCATCCAGCATATTTTTAAAGACGCCCGCTACAGCAGCAAGTTCATCATCATCCTCTACCACGCTATAAACCTGCTCGTTTTCGTCTGCCCTATGGTCAGCTTTCAAAATATATGCTTCGCCATCCTCCTCTTCTTCCGCATCTGTTACCAAAATATAATTCACCCCGCCGATGGTCGTCTGATCCAACACATAAAAATCAACTTCCGTGTCTTCCCCATCTGGCTTAAAGGTAATTTTTTCCATTATCGCAACCTATACCTTTCTAAAACGCAATGCTTCCGTTTTCCTTATTTTTTAAAAAGTCCAGATAACCCTGTAAAATAAAAACCGCCGCTATCCTGTCAACGTGAGCTTTTCTGTCCTCACGTCTTATACCGGCCTCCATCATCGCTTTATCTGCTGCTACTGTCGTCAAACGTTCATCCCACAGCTGTACATCAAGCCCCGTCCTTCTCTCGAGCTTTTCCTTGAAGACAAGGGTCTTTTCCGCCCGCTCTCCCTCTGTATCGTTCATATTCTTAGGGTAGCCAAGCACTATCTCATCCACCTCGTACTCTGTGATTAATTCTTCAATTCTTGCCAGCGTCTGGCGAAGCTTGCTCTCAGATTTCCTGCGTACAATCTCAACTCCCTGGGCTGTAACCAGAAGCGGGTCGCTAATCGCGACACCCACTGTCTTCGACCCAAAATCAAGTCCCATCTTTCTCATGTACTTCTCCTAAATGTAACCATTCTTTCTGCTTCTGACAAACTGTTTTTCTTTGGTTCCTTTTACCAGCTGTCCATATGTCAGGGTTTGAACTGTAGCTGCCAGCCTGCATTTTTGATGTATGCCTTGAGCATCTCCTCCACAAGCTCGTCCCTCTCCACTTTCATAATCATGGCCCTTGCACCTTTATGACTTGTAATATATGTCGGATCTCCTGACATAATATAGCCGACAATCTGATTGACCGGATTGTACCCCTTCTCTGTCAGAGCAGCATACACAGAAGCTATCACATCTTTCACCGAGGTTACTTCTCCCAAATCCTCCGGTGTCAACTGTATAAATTGTGTGCGTGTCAAATCTTCCATTTCCTATGCTCCTTCCAATTGGCAGGTTCCGTTTTGCACTGTTATAACTATAATAACTTAATCTTACACAAAATTCAATAGCTACATTTATTTACATTCCATAAATAATACATCATTTTGTAAAAATCCTGTGATTTTTCCGGTTATCAGCCTGTTTTGAAAATTTTCTGCCTCCTCATAGCTGCTATCACGGCATAAAAACGCCACTTTCACGTACTCCCTTGTATGCCCTATCCAATATTTCTTCCCGTTGATTTCTCTTTTTTCCTCGCACAGTACCTCTGCATCACTGCCGATATAAAACGCCCTGAAGTCCCTTGAATCCAGCGATTCTATGCGCTGTAATACACCGCTTCGTTCTGTCTTTACTCCCTCTGGAACCTGATCGGGCATCACCGCCGCCTTTGTGCCTTTTCTTTTGGAATACTTAAAAATATGCATCTCGTAGAAGCGCACCGACTCGACAAACTGCCTGGTCTGCTCAAATTCCTCCGCCGTTTCTCCAGGAAACCCCACAATTATGTCTGTTGTAATTGCCGGATGGTCAAACACGCGACGCAGGAATCCTACCACGCGCAAATATTCCTCTGGCGTATAGTGACGGTTCATACGCTTTAGAACCGTCTCGCATCCACTTTGCAGTGACAGGTGGAAATGCGGACAGATGTGACGCAGCTTTGCCAGGCTCTCCGCAAATTCTTTCGTGACAATGCGCGGTTCGAGCGACCCCAGCCGAAGCCTCTCCACGCCGTCTGTCTCGTCAATTGCCTGTACCAGTGTAAGCAGATTTTCCTGTCCCCCCTTAAAATCCATGCCATATGAGCTGATATGGATGCCTGTCAGGACAAACTCCTTATACCCCGCCCTGACAAGTCCCTTGATTTCCTCAATGACATCCGATTTCCTGCGACTTCTGACACGCCCTCTGGCATATGGTATCATGCAGTATGTGCAGAACTGGTTGCAGCCATCCTGTACTTTGATATACGCCCGCGTGTGTTCCTCTGTCGTGGTCAGACGCATTTCCTCATATTCCGACGTGTGATTGATATCAATCACACTCTCCTGCCTTATGCCCTCCAAATAATTCTCAAGAATTGTGATCAAATCCTTTTTCCTGTTATTCCCCACCATCAGGTCAACCGCGCTGTCCGCCTCGACTGCCTGTGTGTCCGACTGTACATAACATCCAACTGCCACGACAATTCCCTCTGGATTTGCTTTTTTAGCTTTGTGGAGCATCTGTCTGCTCTTCCTGTCCGCTATATTTGTCACCGTGCAGGTGTTTACTATATAGATATCCGCCTTTTCTTCAAACGGCACAATCTGATACCCTTTCTGACGCAGTGCCTGCAGCATGGCGTCCATTTCATATGAATTTACCTTACAGCCCAGATTATGGTATGCTACTGTTCTCATTTTGATCATCCTTTCGTTGTGCATCATGCCTGACACATCCATATCCTGTGAAGTTTTTCAGGCATGCTTTAGACAGCAATGTCAATTTGTACATATTTTTAGTATATTTTCGGCAATTTTCATGACAACTGTTTTTTATCTTTGGTTGACTTTTCCACTGTTTCCCTTTATTATTAAAAAGGAAGGTATAATAAAAGGAGGTAGTCAGAATGAAAACAGTTCAGATTTCTTTAAACTCAATTGATAAGGTAAAATCTTTCGTTAACGACATCACTAAGTTCGATTATGATTTTGACCTTGTTTCAGGCAGATACGTTATTGATGCAAAATCAATCATGGGTATCTTCAGCTTGGATTTATCTAAGCCTATCGATCTGAATATTCATGCTGAGGGCGGCACAGACGAGGTTATGGAAGTACTCAAGCCTTATCTTGTTTAATGACGATACATAGCTGTATCTCATCCGCGAAAGCATTTGCGCTTAAATCTCAGTCCTTAATATTGAGACGAACCAAAAACTTGCCAGGTACACTATTATCATAATGTACCTGGTTTTGTTTTGCCATTCTAGTACAGTGAATATTAAGTAATTGGCAGTTTGACTTGCCTATTTTCCTGATAGCACTACTCCCCAAGCCTCGACGTAGCCACCGCTACGCCTGCGTTTGTGAAGCAGCACTCTCAGAAAAATATTCTGCGCCAAACTATCCAAAACTTAATTTTCACTGCACTAGAGCGTGTTTGAAAAATACTCTAGTTTATTCATATACAATTTCAACAATCTCATCCGTATCCAAAGCTGTCCTGACAAGCGTCTCTATCTTCTCGTCAAGGTTTCTCTCATGAATTTTTATCACATTGAGATTCGGTTTTGTCACTGGATGCTTTGCCACAAAAATCGTACAACAGTCCTCATATGGGAGAATCGAAGTCTCATACGTGTCAATCCTTTCGGAAACTTCAACAATCTCTTGTTTGTCAAAACCAATCAGCGGTCTATACACCGGCATAGTGCACACATCATTTGTTGCCATCAGGGACTGCATGGTCTGTGATGCCACCTGTCCGATACTCTCTCCCGTGATTAATCCCAGACATCCGTTCTGCTTTGCAATCTCCTCCGCAATACGCATCATATAGCGCCGCATGATAATCGTAAGCTCATCATGCGGGCACTTTTCATAAATATAGAGCTGTATCTCGGTGAAATTAATAATGTGCAGGTTAATGGGTCCGCTGTATTTAGAGATGATTCTCGCCAAATCAATGACTTTCTGTGTGGCGCGCTCACTGGTATAAGGCGGTGCACTGAAATACACTGCATCTATTTTTACACCGCGTTTTGATATCATATAGCCTGCTACCGGCGAATCAATCCCACCCGACAAAAGCAACATACCCTTTCCGTTCGTCCCGATGGGTAGTCCGCCAGGTCCGGGGATAACTGTCGAATAAATATATATTTTCTCACGTATCTCGATGCGCAGCATGACATCCGGCTTGTGCACATCAACCCTGATATCAGGGAATGCCTTGAGCAGTGCCTCACCAATATCACAGTTAATTTCCATGGAATTTTTGGGATAGTTTTTTCTTGCCCTGCGTGCCTCTACCTTAAATGTGATATTTTTGTCAGGATAAACCTTATCCATATAACAGATAACATCCGCGCAAAGCTTATCAAATCCCTCGTCCTCCACATGGACAACAGGACAGATGCCTGTCACACCAAATACGGTCTTTAAATTTTCCACAGTCTCCTCATAATCAAATTCTGACAGTGAATTGACATAGATTCTCCCTTGGGACTTTGTCACCTCAAATGTGCCTTCACACCGCTTCAATGCATAGCGTATCTGCTCGCAAAGCCTATCTTCAAAAAGGTACCGGTTCTTACCCTTCACACCTATCTCTGCGTATTTTATCAAAAAAGATTTGTACATATCGTCTTCTTCCTTTCTACAAGCCTGCTGTAATGCAGGCTTGTCAAACGAAAATCCGGCAAATCAAAGAGCAACAGCTCGGTCTCCGGATTTCTGTTACCTTTAGATTTGCTTTTCCATTTATTTCCTTGTGTAGCGTCTAAGCATCGGCACAAGTTCGCTCATGCATTTTACTGTGTAGTCAATCTCCGCCTCTGTCGTGTACAGGCTGAAGCTAAACCGCAGTGTTGAGTCAAGAAACTGCTTCTCGACACCGATTGCTTTGAGCGTAGCGGACACTGACGGTTTGTTGGATGAACAGGCACTTCCCGCCGACACATAAATTCCTTTATCCCCCAGTGCATGAAGCATTACCTCACTTCTGACGCCCTGAATAGAGACGCTTACCACATGCGGCGCACCATCTCTTCCCTCCGGACCATTTATCCGGATACCATCAATCGTTCGGATGCCCTTTACAAAATGATCCTTTAGTCCATACAGATAGTTAATCTTTGCATCAAAATCAACAAAAATTTCTTCAACTGCCCGAGCCATGCCGGCAATTCCTGGTACATTCTCGGTTCCGGAACGCATGCCCTTCTGCTGCCCGCCGCCGAAAATAATCGGTCTTACCTTTGCCTTCTCATTGATATATAAAAATCCCACACCTTTCGGTCCGTGTATTTTATGGGCGCTTACTGATAAAAGATCAATGTTCATGCGTTTTGGAAGTATTTTAAATTTTCCAAAGCCCTGAACTGCATCTACATGAAACAGCGTGTTAGGATTCATGTGCCTGATGAGTTCCCCTGCCTGTTCAACAGGCTGTACTGCACCCACTTCATTGTTTGTATGCATGATTGACACAAGTATGGTATTTCTGGTCATCGCTTTCTCGAGGTCTGCAAGGTTGATGACGCCCTTCGCGTTTACAGGCAGATAGGTTACTTCAAATCCTTGCTCCTCAAGATATGCGCAAGTCTGTAATACCGCCGGATGTTCAATTCGAGTAGTTATAATGTGTCTCCCTGATCTGTAGTTCGCATATGCACCGCCTATCAGGGCAATATTGTCCGACTCCGTTCCGCCTGACGTAAAAAATATTTCCTTCTCCTGTACTTTCAAGCATTTCGCAATAACTTCTTTTGCATGACGCACGTACTTCTCACTCTCTACACCTTTTTTGTGCAGGCTTGAGGGGTTTCCATACTCCTCACACATAATATGTGTCATAAGAGCGGCAACTTCCGGCAGGCATCTGGTGGTCGCCGAATTGTCAAGATAAACTTCCATCATATTCACACCTTCAAATGTATTTTACAGCCATTCCAAGCGAGCCTTGAAACGCCGGCCCGCGGAATAGCAATCATATATATAAATATGCGCTTTTTCACAGTTTTGTGCGCGGATATCATTCCTTTTACGACATATTCCATCATAGCAGAATGATGCCGTTACTGCAATAAAAATTTTGGAGGTTGAAAAACTAACTTTTCAACCTCCAGATCTTATCTAACATGAAATATACCAGTACAATGAAAGTACACACCCCTGTCACAAGAAGCGCATATTGTAAAAAACCTGTCCAATCGTTTCGATACAGCCTGCCGGCAAATGGAATGCCCAGAACCATCACAAAATACCAAAACACGGGCACTGCAAGGTATCTGCTTTTTCCCTGTTCATTCCCGTAATCTACAGGGCATTGAATCGAAGCATGTGCATCTGTGCACATAAACAAACCGTTACAAACCTTCCCTGCTGCATAATAAATGACAAACAGCATGGAAAAATAGACTGAAGTGCCAATTATCGTATGAAGCCGTTCGGCAGTTAGCCAGTCTGACATCAGTTTTTTGTCCATTAGGATTAGCGGCAGGTAGATCGAGACTGTAATCCTTATGCCATTGACAAAAATAGTAGATACGTAAGATAATACTGCGCTAAATCCCAGCCAGCAAAACTTTTTTCTTTTGGATGCAGCCAGATGCGTATAAGAAAATACCATCATGACGAACACAAGCAGCAAAAAACGTACACCAGAACAGGACGGGGCAATAATGAAGCGATATTCATGACTCACATAGCCCACTTGTGCACTGTATTCGAATGGTATACCGCTCAAGATTCTGACCCACCCTGTGGTGGGTGCCAGAATCCATAACAGCATATCACTGTCTGCTGTGCGATAAAATACTTTAACTGCAAGCACCAGCAAAACTGCCGGAATATATATATATAAGTTCTTTTTCATCAACATCACCTATTTTAAGTCAGTTTCCCAAACATTTTCGTAAACGCTTTTTTACACATGGAAGCTGTGTGAGAATCATCAGCAGCACAATTGCTGCCAGAAGCAGTTCTGTCGGCTCGGAACCAAACAGGTAACCACCAACTGCAAAATTTGAGACTTCCAGCGGCAGTGGAAGCGGCTGGTCGACATCCGTACTGTCCTTGTCCGGATTCCGCACAGTCTCTGTCACTGCGATAAATGAAGTATATGGTGTCAGCATGCTGTATGTCAGTCCCAGCTGCGTCACTTCCTCTTTTACATCCGGTTCTTCATCATTTAAGCCATAATCCGTCAATCGTTCCATTCTCTTCTGCGCCCACAGGTAACTGAGCACATTACTATCCAAAGTAACCACTTCCCCGGAGGATGACATATCCGCAAGGGAAATTGTCTGCTTGTAATCACTGTTTCCAGTCTTTCCTGTAATCTGGACTGTTCCTGTTGGCTCACCGCGCCATTTTCCCATAAGAATGATTGGACGCTGCGCAAAAAGCGTCGGCATGACAGACGGCTCCACATCATAGACATCGAAGCCCGCAAAATCAACCTTAATATCTGTCAGCACAGGGGATTGTATATACGTTTTAAAGCGCTCGGCCGTCTCCGATGCATCCTCCTTTTCCGTCACCACAAAAGGCTCACCTTGTCCAGTTTTGGCGATTCCCTCTATTAGATACCGGTTTACGCCCCTGCCGATACCAAACGGGAAGAAATCCGCTTCACCGATATTGCTGTTTATAATTTCAAAAATTTCTTTCTCCCCATAGATATATCCGTCGGTGATGATAACGACACTGCGCGACACATTTTTCTCACCCGGTATTGCAAGGGCATCCCGCAGCGCAGGTGCAAGCTCTGTTCCTCCAGAGCCCTCCTGATTGTCAATCATCCGGATTGCTTTTTTAATATTCTGCGCATTTGCAGGGACAGACTTCTCTGACATTTGCTCTGATGCGCCAGAAAACAAAATCAGATTAAATGTATCTGTCTCCCTGAGGTCAGAAACAAGGTTCTTAATCAGCTCTTTGGCAGTGTCCAGCGGATATCCGCACATGGAGCCAGATATATCAAGAACAAAAATATATTCCCTTGGCGGAATCTCCTCAATATTACAACGCTCCGGCGGCTGCACCATGAGCATAAAGAAGTTCTCATTTTCTCCCTTGTTAAGCATCAATCCTGTGGAAATATCCTGCCCTGTCATTTTATAGTCGAGAATGAAATCTCTGTTTCCCGCATAGTCAGACGAATCAGCAAGCGATACCATGGCCTTCGTATTTTCCTCCCACTGTACCGCAATCTCATGAGAGCTGCTTGTCAGCTCTGTAATCGGAACAGCAGCAGAAAGATTTACACGGACATCATATACATCCTTTGACTTTTTGCCCTCCGGCAGATAAGGTGTCGAAGCCCACTCTTCGCGCGTTCCGGAGTCGTCAATGATGGCTCCGATATATCTGGGTCCTACCACCGTGGGATAGACAAACTGATATGTCCCATCTGTCGGCGTTATCAACTCCGTATAGTGAAGGTCAATAGAAACCTTGTCGCCCGGCATAATATTAGCGACATTCATGGTAAAAACATTCGGTCTTTCTTCGGATAACAGAGAAGCGCTTTTTCCTTCCTCCTTCGCCTCCTCAAACTCTTCCTCGGCTTCTTCCTTCTCCTTAATTTTTGCAGTAATCAGCTGGTTTCCAATCTGCATCTGCATACCATGTACCGTTACCTTTGTGGATGCAGGAAACACATAGCAGGCATTGATCGGCTTTTTCCCCTCATTTGCGTATGACTGCACAACATGAATATCCGCTATCATACCATTGATATCCGCCGTAACACTCGTTTTCTTCAAGGGAAAGCTGTCCACAGAAGTATCGTCTGTTTCAACATAAAAATATGGTGCACCCGTTTTATCGCCCTCCCCGTCGCTTTCTTCCTCTGCGTGAGCAGATGGTGTCGGAAAAATCATAAACATAAGCAGTACACCCAAAAAACATAACAGTCTTTTATATCTCTTCATCTCACTGTACCATACCTTTCTCAACATTTTCTGTTGTGTTGTAAAATTTTTTAACCATTCAGGCATCTCTGCAGCTGAACTGTTCTTATGGTTATGGTACAACGTGAAAACATCATAGTTGCATATTATTTGTATCAAACAGGCATAATTTTTGCATCAAAGTTGCATCACTGTCTGCCCTCCACATGTTCTGTATCGGGCAGCGCTATTTTTCCAACTGGTACATAATCCACGCCATCACCGTCATTCCTGCAGTCTCAGTACGCAAGATCCGTCTTCCGAGCGTTATTGGCTTCATTCCCAGATCCATTGCCGCCTGTATCTCACTTGCCTCAAATCCGCCCTCTGGTCCGATAAATATGGCAATCCGCTGTCCGTTCGCCAGACTGTCTATCAGCTTTTTCGTGCCTTCCATACCTGTCGAGCCTTCCAGAATATCCTCCATCTCATACGGGATAAGCTTCACATCCATATCCCCCGCGTATTTCAGGGCATCCTGATAGTTCATAACATCTTGTATCTTCGGCACGACACTACGCTTGCTCTGTTTCGCGGCTGCTTCGGATATTCCCTGCCAGCGCGCTGTTTTGGATTTCACTTTTTTGGCGTCAAGCCTTACAACGCAGCGTTTCATGGCAACAGGAATAATCTCATATACGCCGAGTTCCACCATTTTCTGAATGATAAGCTCCATCTTGTCTCCTTTGGGAAGTCCCTGGAAAAGGTATACTTTGGAGGACAGCTCCACACCGTCCTCCTTAATAAACCGCAGCTCACAAAGAATCTCCGTGTCATTTATCACAGTTATGCCGCACCGATAGTCCTTTCCGTCAACACCATTGCTGACGCTTATCTCATCACCTGCTTTCAGCCGAATTACATTTTTGATATGATTTACGTCGTCCCCCGTAATTATGACAGTCCTGTCAGAAATCTGCGAAGGCTCCACAAAAAAATGGTACATACATTTCTCCTTTATATTATAGTAAATGACAATAGTATTTACCGCATACTATAATCATTACAAACGACCACATAAAGAGTTTAGCTGCTTTGCGGCATGCTGACGGCTAATTCACCTGTTATGCTGACCCACTCGCCCTGATAGGTTACCTCAATGATTGTAAGTCCCGCCGCTTCCATGGCATCCCGCACTGTCTGTTCCTTGTTGTCAATGATTCCAGATGTTATATACACGCCGCCTGGTTTCAAATGTTTGACAATCACTGGTGTCAGCGGAACAAGCACATCTGCAAGAATATTGGCAGTCACGATATCGTATTTTTCATAGCCAGCCTTATCCTGCACTTCCTTGTCCGTGATAATATTTCCAATCATCATATCAAAGCTTTCTGGTGCGATATTGTTCACTTCCATATTATCCCGCACTGCCTCCACTGCACAAGGATCAAGGTCTGTTCCTACCGCATGCTTAATCCCATACATCAGGGAAATAATGGCAAGAATGCCGCTGCCCGTTCCCACATCAAGCAGCTCTGTCTGTGGCGTAATATACTTTTTCAGCTGTCTGATGCACAGCTGCGTCGTCTCATGCATACCAGTGCCAAATGCTGTTCCTGGGTCTATGTGCAGAATTTTCCTGCCCTTATCCTCTGGCTTCACTTCCTCCCACGAGGGAATTACAAGCAAATCATCTATATAAAACTGGTGAAAAAACTGTTTCCAGTTATTTATCCAATCAATATCCTCTGTCTCAGAAACCATAACCGTTCCCTCACCTACATCCATAAAGTTACGCAGATCATCCAGCTCCCTGTTGATACTTACTACCATCTCATCTGTATCAACCGGATTCTCGTCGCTTTCCTCCACAAAAAAGCTCAGGTATGCAATCCCGTCATCCTCTGGCCCATCGGGCAGGATATCAACAAACATCTGCTCTTTTTCAAGCGGTGTCAGTGGTATCTTGTCCTCTATCTGTGCACCCTCCAGCCCGATATCATAAAGCGTACTGATAATAATATCCTCCGCGTCCGTTATTGTCTTTATCGTAAATTTTTTCCACTTCATAAAAAACCCCCATTTGTAATGCGCCCCTTATGCGGCATACCTCCTTTGCATGGGGCTGCCATGTTCAGATCGAGTAGGAAAGGCTTTTCCTACTCGTTGCGCGCCCCTTGCGCCGCTTATGCGGCATACCTCCTTTGCATGGGGCTGCGCATAAAAAACTTCTGTATGAATATATCTTATCATACAGAAGTCTCTGTTGCTATCCTAAAATATTATTTAAAAAATCCTTTACGCTTTTTTTCTTTTTTATCCTTATCCTCATTCAGTTCATTCTTTTCCATATTCTTCACTGCTTCCAGACTGTTTCCAGTCTCTTTGTCAAACTGACGAAGCAATTCCTTCGCCTCGCCGGAAAGCTTATCAGGCACCTGCACCACAAGTGTTACATAATGGTCGCCGCGGATATCCTTATTCCTGAGGGAAGGAACACCCTTCCCACGAAGCCGTACGCGCGTATCTGTCTGTGTGCCTGCCTTTACGTCATAGACGACTCTGCCGTCCACCGTGTCTATCAATACCTCACCACCAAGAGCAGCAACCGCAAACGATACTGGAACAGTGGAAAAGATATTCATATCCTGCCTCTGGAAAATGGGATGTCTGTCTACGACAACTTCTACCAGTAAGTCACCACGCGGCCCTCCATTTACGCCAGGCTCCCCTTTATCCCTGATGCGCACGCTTTGTCCGTTGTCAATACCCGCCGGAATGGATACCTGTATCTTTTTCCTGCTGGAAATATAGCCGCTTCCATGACAGTCTGGACACTTATCCTTGATTGTCTTCCCAGAACCACCACACTCAGGACATATCTGTGAATTTCTGATAATGCCAAACGGTGTCTTACTCTGCGTCACAACCTGACCACGCCCACCGCAGCGATGACAAGTTTCCGGTGATGTTCCGGGCTTCGCACCGTTGCCGTTACAGGTCTTACAAGTATCTTTCAGGTTCAGTTCCAGCTCCTTATCAATGCCAAAGACAGCCTCCTCAAATGTGATGCGTACACTAGTACGAATATTCGCACCTTTCATGGGACCATTGTTTCTAGCGCTGCTTCTGCCGCCGCCGAAGAAATCACCAAAAATATCGCCAAATATATCAGAGAAATCAGCCCCGCCGAAGTCAAAACCGCCAAATCCGCCTGCTCCGCCGCCCTCAAATGCTGCGTGTCCAAACTGGTCATACTGGCGTCTCTTGTCAGGATCACTTAATACGGCATAGGCCTCTGATGCTTCCTTGAATTTCTTCTCAGCCTCAGCATCCCCCGGATTCATATCCGGGTGATATTTTTTGGCAAGCTGTCTGTATGCTTTCTTTATACTGGCATCATCCGCGCCCCGCTCAACACCTAATACCTCATAATAATCTCTCTTTTGCTCTGCCATGATCATCCATGCCTTTCTTATACTATACCGTAATTTGAACTATTTCACGCAAAGAACGTTTAGACTTCCCTGTAATCTCCGTCGACAACGTCATCTGCCGCTGCGCCTGCATCCTGTGCCTGCTCTGCACCGCCCATGTTCCCCATGTCCGGACCCGCACCACCAGCTGCGCCCTGCATATTCTCATACATCTTTGTAAAGAGATTCTGTGCTTTTGACATCAACGCTTCCTGCTTGCCCTTCAACTCTGCTACCTGCTCATCAGTCATTTCAGCATCCTTTGTGCTCTCAAGCAATGCCTTTAGATCATTCAGGTCAGCCTCCAATGAAGATTTCTCAGATTCATCAATCTTATCGCCGACTTCATTCAAAGCCTTCTCTGTCTGGAATACAAAGGAATCCGCATCATTTCGCGCATCAATTGCTTCCTTGCGCTTCTTATCCTGTGCCTCATACTCAGCTGCTTCCTTAACTGCCTTTTCGATATCCTCGTCTGACATGTTGGACCCTGCTGTAATTGTGATGTGCTGCTCTTTACCAGTACCCAGATCCTTAGCAGAAACATTTACGATACCGTTTGCATCAATATCAAACGTAACCTCAATCTGAGGAACACCACGTCTTGCTGGTGGAATGCCGTCCAGTCTGAACTGTCCAAGTGACTTATTGTCTCTCGCAAACTGCCTTTCACCCTGTACAACGTTGATATCTACAGCCGTCTGATTGTCTGCCGCCGTTGAGAAAATTTGGCTCTTCTTAGTAGGAATTGTTGTATTTCTCTCGATTAGCTTTGTCGCAACGCCACCCATTGTCTCGATGGAAAGAGATAGCGGTGTAACGTCAAGCAGGAGAATTTCACCAGCGCCTGCATCACCTGCAAGTTTGCCACCCTGAATAGAAGCGCCGATTGCAACACACTCATCAGGATTGAGAGACTTGCTCGGCTCCTTGCCTGTAAGCTGTCTGACCTTATCCTGTACTGCCGGAATACGTGTAGAACCGCCTACCAGCAATACCTGACCAATTTCTGATGAAGAAAGTCCAGCATCCTTCAGCGCATTCTGCACCGGAATTGCCGTTCTCTCTACCAGATCATTTGTCAGCTCGTCAAATTTTGCCCTTGTAAGGTTCATGTCAAAGTGTTTAGGACCCTCTGCTGTCGCTGTGATGAAAGGAAGATTAATGTTTGTAGTTGTCGCAGATGAAAGCTCCTTCTTCGCCTTCTCTGCTGCTTCCTTTAGTCTCTGCATAGCCATCTTGTCACCGGATAGGTCAATGCCCTCCTGCTTCTTGAACTCATCAATCATCCACTGGATTAACTTGTTGTCAAAATCATCACCGCCAAGATGTGTGTCACCGTTTGTTGCAAGAACCTCGATAACACCGTCACCAATCTCGATGATAGATACATCAAATGTACCACCGCCCAAATCATATACTAAAATCTTCTGTTCTTTTTCGTTATCAAGACCATAGGCAAGCGCTGCCGCTGTCGGCTCGTTGATAATACGTTTTACATCAAGACCGGCAATCTTACCTGCATCCTTTGTAGCCTGACGCTGTGCATCATTGAAATATGCGGGAACCGTAATTACCGCCTCTGTAACATTCTCACCCAGATAACTCTCTGCATCTGCTTTCAGCTTCTGAAGAATCATTGCAGAAATCTGCTGCGGGGAATATTTCTTTCCTTCGATTGTCCTGCCGTTGTCTGTACCCATATCTCTTTTGATAGAGGCGATTGTCTTCTCTGCATTCGTGACTGCCTGACGCTTTGCAGGTTCGCCGACAAGTCTCTCACCTGTCTTTGTAAATGCCACAACCGAAGGTGTTGTCCTTGCCCCTTCTGTATTTGCGATAACGGTGGGCTTGCCGCCTTCCATAACTGCCACACAGCTGTTTGTTGTACCTAAGTCAATACCAATAATTTTTCCCATGATTTTTTCCTCCTAATCATCTATAGAATCATATATTATTAATCCGAACAAATACCCTACTGAACGACTGCTACCATACTATGTCTGACTACACTGT
Source organism: Lachnospiraceae bacterium (assembly GCA_029068555.1). GTDB lineage: Bacteria > Bacillota > Clostridia > Lachnospirales > Lachnospiraceae > COE1. Next base: position 38,210 of record JAIECJ010000067.1, on the reverse strand, counting down.
CACGATACGTATATCCCTTCTGAAGCTCCTGTGCAATAACTCCGGTTGCATACTCCTCGCTCTCCACCTGCATCACCGCATTGTGAAGTTCCGGATTGAACTCACATCCTACTGCCTCAATCGGCTTTACCTCGAGCTTCTCAAGCTCCGCAATTAACTGCTTATAGACCATATTCATTCCTTCTGCAAAGGGCTGTTTTAATTCCTCCTCGGAAAGACCTGCCAGACCCCTCTCGAAATTGTCCACAACAGGTAATATCTTTTCCACAACACTTTTTGCCCCAGTCTCAAACATTGCTGACTTCTCTTTCTCAGAACGTTTTCTGAAATTATCAAATTCAGCCATCTGCCGCTTTACTTTGTCCTCAAGCTCATCAACTTTCTCCTGAAGCTTATTCGGCTTATCCTTTTTTTCTTTTCCAAGAAAAGATTTCTTTTTCTCTTTCTTGTCATCGGTCTCTGTGTTGTCCTGTGCCTTTTCTGACTTGTCGGTTTCAGCTGCTGCATCTGCTTCTGGGTTGGTATCTTCCGGATTTGCATCCTCTACAATTTGTTCATCCAATTCCTTTTCTTCCACTACCACTCGTTTCCTTTCTAAATAATATATTTTTCATACTATATTGGATCAAGTCTGCCCGCCGTCTTTTTTATAAATGGTATCAAGCTGACTTTTCAATGTTTTCAAAGTACTGATTACCTTGTCGTAATCCATACGCCTCGGACCGATAATTCCTATGGTGCCTTTCATTCCCTCCTCAAGCTCATATGTCGCCGTTACAACACTGCAGTCCTTCATGGTCTTTACCGGCGTCTCATTGCCGATGTAAACCTGTATGCCTGTTCCGGTTTCGTCTGTGAGAGTGTCCTGCACAAGCTCGCTCAGCATCTGTTTTTCCTCAAAGGTCGTAATCAACTCACTCGCCCTCTGGTTGTCAGCAAGCTCCGGATATTTGAAGATATTGTTCGCACCGCTTGTATAAATCTCTACATGCTCGCCGTCCTTGATCACTGCTGCCACCGCATCCATCACTTCCGAGATGATCCCTGCATGAATGCCTGCCTGCTGCTTGAGGTTTGATATCATTGCCAAATTGATTTCTTCGATTGGAAGCCCGTTTAAATTTGTGTTTAACAAAATATTAAGCTTCAGAATTGCCTCATTATCGAGCATCTGTTCCACAGAAATCATTTCATTTTTAATGACATTCCCCTCTACGACAATTGTTGTCAGAAGCTGCCTTGCGTCCACTCTGGAAAGCTGTATGAATTTCAACTTATTTCCCCTGACCTGCGGAGCCGATATCATCGTGGCATAGTTCGTGTTGGCGGCAAGCATTCTTGCCATCTGCTTGAGCACAGCCTCCATCTTATCCTCGCGGTCAAGGAGCATTTTCTGCATTTCTTTTACTTCCTGCGTCGCCTGACTGAGCTGCTCCTCCTTCTCAATCATCATCTGGTCCACATACAGACGGTAGCCCTTATCCGAAGGAATGCGTCCTGCTGACGTGTGCGGCTGTATGATATATCCCAGTTCCTCAAGGTCCGACATCTCATTTCGGATTGTAGCAGAGCTAAGATTTAAGTCCGTGTACTTGGAAATGGTCCTGCTTCCTACCGGCTCTCCCGTCTCAAGATAATTGCGGATAATTGCCTGCAAAATCTTTCGCTTTCGCTCGTCTAAATCCAACCTGCCACGCTCCTTTCCTATTATACTATGCCGAATTTTTTGTTTTGTTAGCACTCATAATAATGGAGTGCTAATATTTACATATATTAACTTACTACTTTCAGTTTTTATTGTCAACAATCTTTTTCATTTTATTTATTAATAAATTATAAAAAGCATAAGAGACAATGCCTTATGTTAACTTATTTTGGTGCAAATGTCATGCAAAGTGGTGAATACGACGCTTTGGCGTCGTTATACAGATGACAGAAATGATTTTTCAAACGCACTCTGAGGGACGCTTCACATAAGGAAGTGTCCCTCAGAGTGTTTTCGATAATTTGTAAAGACGATCGGATATGGTAAACTTGTAGGAATAAGTACCCTAATAATGCCGTTGCTTTCTAATTGCCTGCACTCTCATATACTTGCGTCCCACGGTGAAACAGCGCATACGCAATCCACCATAACACAAATGCAATGCCGCACTCGATCCCAACCACACCTGCCGATGTTTCAGCTTTCATAAAAAAGCTGGCAGGCAGATATGCCACAAACGCAAACGGAATCACCCACGTAATCAGGAACCGGACACCTTTCGAATATATCTCTGTAGGATATTTTGCAAAATTCGCCATATCGTAGGCAATCTGTAGAAACGGACCACTCACCTTCACCCAGAATGCCAGAGATGCAAAGAACAATTTAATGGACGTATAAATCAACGCCCCCGCAAAGATGGACACAAAAAACAACCCAATATGCAGTCCGTCCACAATCACAATTCCTTTTGACAGCGAACGGACTACAAGAATCGTGCCAATCAGCAGCTCTCCCAGCGCATCCGGCTGAAGCTTTTCCGCAATAACCTGAAAAAAGATGTTCATCGGACGCAGCATATAACGGTCAAAATCCCCGTTGATGACAAGCCGGTATGCCACAAGCCATATATTGTCCGTAAACAGATGGTCAATTCCCCGCGGAATCTGTGCAAAACCATAGATAAAAATCAGCTGATCCAGCGTCCATCCCTGCAAGTTTGGAATCTGTTGAAACACCAGATATAGAAAGGCAATTCCCATAACCTGTGTAAAGAAGAAACCGAGCAGTCCAATCAGGAAATCAACCCTCGACTGCATAATTGTCTTTAAAAACTGCGTCACCAGCACCCTGTACAGCCGCAGATATCGTTTTACTGTATTCATACATCCCCCTGTTCTATCAAGTACATGCAATACCAATTTGCCGTGTGAAATCCCTGATTCCACACCAACTCCCAGCTGCCCGCCTCGGCGGATACTCAAATCAGAACTTCTTCGCGAAACAGCCTTTGCCGTGAGGTTAGAAGTTCTTCCCGCACTAACCTCCAAGTACGATTAACCGTTTTGTCACCTGACGCCAGATCAGGCTTCCTGCCGCATACAATATGACAACCCACAACGCCTGCCGCAGCATCATGAACACAAGCGTCTCCCCAGTGTATTTCCCCAGATAGATCATGACCGGCGTGTAGACCATGGATGAAAACGGCAGAAAATCAAACACCTTCTGCATCGCAGCTGGAAAAAAGCTAATCGGAATCAACTGTCCTGTCAGGAAACTCAAAAGGGCTTCTTTTGCCATCCGCATTCCAAAAATATAGGTCGTAAAAAAGGCAAGCATCCCAAAGCAGAAATCAAATAATACACAAATCAAAAAACTCATAATGCAGCTGAACAAATACAGGAAAATGCCTGGAATTGTCACAGGCGCAAGCCCCAGCGCATTTATTTTATAGATTTCGAGACCAATCCAGATAAATACAGACGGAACCAGAAAACGGTAAACCATATTTCCCGAAGCCATGGCAATCAGACTCAGGCGGTAGTCAATCGGTTTAATCAAATTCATCGCAACCGTACCTTTCACCACATCATCACTGACTATGGTTGAAATCGAAGCTGTGACAACCGAAGCCGTAACATAGACCATAAAGACATAAACCACCATTTCCTTCTGCGTCAGCCCGCCAATCACTGCACTTTCCGAGCTTCCATAGATTGCCATCCAAAGATAATAACTGATAAACGACCCGAACAGGTTCACCAGTATGAACAGATAAAATGCCCCCTTATAGGCCAGCTGCCGTTTCAGCTCATTTGCCGCAAATGGCAGATAAATCCGCAAACGCTTTCTCATGTTTCCCCTCCCACACCGTGATTATAAATTTCCTTCACAATCTCGGCAAGTTCCGTCTCCTGAATCTGGACATCCTTAACCTCTACCATCTCCATGACTGCCGAAAGAATTTGCGGTACCTGCAGCCTGTGCTTGTCAAATGTCACGCAGAGCGTGCTGCTCTCCTGATTCAGTTCTACACTACATTCGTTCTCCTGCATGCCTAGAACCGTATGCAGACGCAGCCCTTTTATTTTTTCAGGCTGCTTCACTTCCATTGAAACCTTCCTCTTGGTTCCGTAGGTATCCTTGAGGTCGCAGAGAGAACCGTCATAAATTTTCCTGCCCTCATCAATAATGATAATACGGCTGCACAGCTCCTCAATATCACCGATATCATGTGTCGTCAGGATTACGGTTGTCTGATATTTTTCATTAATCTCCTTGATTGCCTTTCTGATATTGTCCTTCACAACCAGATCCAGACCGATTGTTGGCTCGTCCAGGTAGAGCACCTTGGGATTATGCAAGAGCGCGGCACCCAAATCTGCACGCATGCGCTGTCCCAATGAAAGCGTCCGTACTGGTCTGTCAAAAAAGTCCTGCAGCTCCAATACCCTGTTTAAAAATTCCATCTGCTCCGCGTAATCCGTGTCTGACACATTATAAATTTCCTTTAGTATCGTGAAAGATTCACTAAGCGGCAAATCCCACCATAATTGTGTTCTCTGTCCAAAAACAACGCCAATATTTTGCGCATTCTCCTTGCGGTTCCGGCTCGGATTGGTGCCTGCCACAGAACAGGTTCCCTTTGTCGGCACCAGAATCCCTGTCATCATTTTTATCGTTGTGGATTTTCCTGCGCCGTTGCTTCCAATATAACCTACAATTTCACCGGTGTCTATCGAAAACGAGATATCATCCACGGCAGTCTTTACAACTTTCTCTGTAGAAAACAGCCCTTTCACTGCCCCGCGTAGTCCTGGATATTTCTTCGGTGCGACAAAATCCTTTGAAATATGCTCAACTTCTATCACTAAAATCGCTCCTTCCTTACCAAACCTGTGTTCTACATTTTAAAACATCTTAATAAAAATGTCAAGTTTATGCAATGTATATTTACTTTTTTTTCGGACAAAATTCCCCATTGATTCATTCTATCATGGCATTCATATTCTCTGCCATCTCCTCATAGAATGTACAAATGATTCAGAAGGAGAACCCTTTTCAAGATTATGAAGGATTATATTGAAGAAAGAGCGATCAATATTGCTGTCTATATTATCGACAATAATGCCACTGTGCGGCAGACTGCCAAGGCATTCGGAGTGAGCAAATCCACAGTACATAAGGATGTTACCTCAAGACTTATGCAGGTAAATCCTACCCTTGCAAGGCAGGCACGAACCGTGCTGGACGTGAACAAATCTGAGCGGCATATCCGTGGAGGACTTGCCACCCGCGAAAAATATGCACACCAGCACACAGAAGCTTAAACAGGGCACATACAGCTTTAGCTGTCGAAATTTCGTATTAACAGAAATAAGAAAAGCGGCAGCTATTGCTCTTAGCTGCCGCTTCCCTCCTAAACAAAGTCACATGCCGCTTCCGCCATCATTCTTCCAGCAATGGTCATAAGTCCTTTGTCTGTAGCGCCTATTTTAGGTGTCCTGTTGAAATAGTCAAATTCCACAACTGCCATGGGTTTTCCATTTCTGTATGCCATAAACTGTACAAACTCCTTACACTCCTGAAGCTCATACAGCTTATGTGCATCCTTCTGGCTGTTTTTCAGCTTTTCAATATTTCCAACCTTACATACGCCCTGCTGGTCAAACAGACCAAGATAGGTTTCGTTTAAAATAAAGTCAAGTGCCTGAATCGGATTGATATATTTTCCTGCTGTGAGAACCCTGTGCAAATCCTCTCCCTGATAAACTGTGACTCCATCCACATCAAAGTATGTTCTAATTTTCTCCATTGCATCCTGCAGCGCCAAGGAACCGTTTTTGTGAAGATCTATCACAACCTCAGACATTGCATCCGCTTTTTTGCCGTCACTTGCAATCGCTTTCATACCTACAATATTGTCAGACTCCCGCTCTGTCACTACATTTCCATGCTTTGCCTCATCATATATGATAAACCGGTTCTTTCCCTTTGCCTTGGCAATATAGAGCGCCTTGTCCGCTTTTTTGAAAATCTCCTCAAAGTTCATGCCGTCATCCGGAAATTTTGCAACACCGCAGGAAGTCGTGATCGGCACACTATCGGCATAATCCTTGTAAGTCCACTGCAAATTTTTGGAGGCTGTCTTTAAAATGCGCCGGAGCATCTCCTCATCTGCCACACCGTCAAGCACAATCATAAATTCATCACCGCCAAAACGCCCAACCGCACCGCGCGAGTCAATTACACTCTTTATGGTTTCCGATAATCTTGAAAGCACCTCGTCACCAAAAAGATGCCCATACGTATCATTTACTTTCTTAAAATCATCCACATCCATAATGGCAAGATACAGATTTTTTCCCTCAAGCGTTTTCTCGACTGCATACTCATGTATCGCCCGCTTATTCCAAATCCCCGTTCCCGGGTCAAAAGCATTGTCCGTAAGGTAGTAGCTTTTATGCTCCCGTTTATTGCCAGTGTGATTGATAACGCCTATTGACATAACCCTCACACTGTTATCATAAAGGGAACTCCCGCGAAATGTCAGGCACCCCCTTGCGCCGTCAAGAAGAAGCTCTGCGTCAAAGGCTGCGCTAAATCTGTCCATTCCCTTTTTCAGGAAATCATATAGTACCTGAAATTCCCCCTTATTCTTTCCGCTAAATTCATCCGACGCAATAATTTCATGATATTTCTCGTCAAGCCTGCATGTCAGCACGGGGATGCTCACAAGATTCTCATATTTATATATTTTCAATATATCTGTCCTATATGTATACTCAAAAAACATATTTTCTGACAATCCCATAAATTCCCGATATTTTTTTATAATGTTGGTATATGTAATATACTTATCCTTCAGCTCCATAAAGCTGCAGAATTCCAAATCAATAGACGGAAAACCCTCATAAAAACTTCCGTTCTGCCACATTTCCACATATAGCAGTTTATATTCATTCTCTGCATCTTTCATGCGTAGAATCATACACTCGCGCTTCTGCGATAATGTGTCCATAGCTTCTATAAAACCCTCCACATCATCGGGATGCAAAAGTTCCAGCATCGTATAGCATGAATTTTTTCCAATAAAATGGTAAAATGCCTCGTCACCGTTAACAAACGCATACCCGTTCTTCAACGATGCCCTGCCGAAGTATGCAACATATTTTCCTGGTACTGTTTTATACTCTGTAACACTTCTTTTATCCATATCACATTTTCCTATTATCTTCTAAATCACAGACTTTATATCATAATAATTGTACACCACTTGCCTCTTATAAGGAAACAAAAAAGCACGAATTTCATCAGTACTTACTTCTATACCAGTTACAATTCACACCAACGCCAGTTTTCATCAGCTTATAAGTTATTGAGGTGTGAATTATAACAGATTTTGCACACAAAATGCTAAAAGGCAAGCATTTTGGCGCATGATTCCCACTACTTTGGCGTAGGTGTGAACAGTAACCTATACCACTCTGCGCACACACAAAATTTCCCTGTAGAGCGCATTGCTGATTTTTATTCCGGTTTTTGCCGAGCTGGCATGGACAATTTTTCCATTGCCTATGTAGATCGCCACATGTCCAGGATAACATATAATGTCGCCCGGTTCCGCATCTGCATAGCTTACCTCCCTGCCGGCACTTCTCTGTGAAGTTGAACTGCGGGGAATGCTGTAGCCAAACGACTTGTATACCGACTGCGTAAACCCAGAACAGTCGGCACCATTTGTCAGGCTTGTACCGCCCGCCACATATGGATTACCTACAAATCCACAGGCAAACACTGCAACTTCTTTCCCCTTTGCACCTCCCTTTGCCGCCATGATGGCATCCTTATTGACAGCTGCTGTTGCGGCAGGAGAAGATGCTGCAGTGCTGTTGCTGCTGGTGCTGTTATTATTCGCATTACTGTTGTTTTTTTTCGCCTCCTCTTCCTTGCGTTTTCGTTCCTCCTCTGCTTTCTTTCTCGCAGCCTCCTCTGCCGCCTTCCTCTCTGCCTCCTCAATCTGCTTTATCTGGGCATTTCTCTGCTTTATCTGAGATTTGTAGACCTCCGCCTGCTGTTTTGCCTTGCTGATCTGCACAGCATAATCGGCGCTGATTGTTTCCAGCTCAGCCCTTGCCTCTTCCACGCTGTCCATTTCCTCCTGCAGTCCTTCCTGGGCCGCTTCCAGCTCCGATTGCTCTACCTCCAGATTTTCTTTTAAATCCTCAACATTCTGCCTTGCAATCTGGTAGTTGGCAAACATCCGGCGGTCATACTCCTGCATCTTCTCCACATAATCCGCCTTGTTCAGCATCTCCTCCATGGAGGACGCATTGAAAATAATATCAAGAAATGAGGTCTGCCCGCTTTCATACATTGCTTTTACTCTGACCTTCATGGACTCATACTGTTCGCGCTCTACCCGCTGCGCCTCTGCCAGGTCAAGCTTTGCCTGCTCAATCTGAGCCTTCTTTGCCTCAATCTCTTCTTCCAGAAGGCTGATGCTTGCCATAATTTCCGCGATCTCGTTACTCAACGCTGTTATTTCCGCATCAATACCCTCCTGCTCCTCTGCAAGCTCATTCACACGGTCATTCACATCATCCAGCTTATCCTGGTCATCTTTATTCTGTTGTTTTAAGTCATCCTTTTTTGCAGCCTGTACCTGATAACCCCAACTGGTATTGCCGATATCATATGTGGTAAAAAGTACTGTCGCACAAAGACAGGCTGCTGCCAGACGTCTATATCCTTTTTTCATGCGTATCTTCCCCTTTTTTCACAAACACTGTTGGAAATTTATTCTGCTGCCTGTGCATTCTCCTCTTCGATATCAATTATTTCCATTAGTCTCTCTATCGCCTTCTCCTGTACAATCGACATTCTGTATGTGGCATAGCCTACCTCATCAATCAATTCATCTCCCGATGCATAGCCATATTCTGCCGCTTCCCCGTCTGCCTTTTCCTGAATCAGTTCGTCCGTAATCTCTATGCCCTCAGCCCTTGCAACTGCTTCCATCACCATATACTGCTTTACCACATCTGTGCACATCTCATTAAGCTGTTCATTATACTGCTCCATTGTCATGCCGTATGCACCTGCCACAAAATCCTCAAATTCCATACCATACATAGACTGTGACAGTGATTTCATATAATTATTGTAATTTTGGGCTTCCTCCTCCACAAGATAATCCGGTACCGACTGCACCTCGCTTTCCTCCACAAGCTTTTGTACAATGGCATTCCTGGAATTTGCCGTAAAAGTCTCCTCCGCATTCTCTTCCACTGCTTTTTTCCCCGCCTCCCAGACTTCCTCCTTTGTCTGGTACGCAAGTCCCATATCTTTCATTTCCTCTTCTGTCACAGTCGCGTACTCTGCCGAGCCCTGAATGCTGTTGACAGTAACAGTAAACACAACATCTTGCCCTGCGAGATCAGGATTCGGAGTATAATTTTCCGGAAATGTAAGATTCAAGTCAACCGTCTCACCAGGCATGACGCCAACCAGACCATCTTCAAAACCGGGAATAAAGGAACCCGTTCCTATCCCAAGCTTATAGCCCGAACCACTTCCTCCTTGAAAGGCCTCTCCGTCCTTCTTACCAACAAAGTCAATATCTGCAACATCGCCTTCCTTGACAGCCCTGTTTGTTATGTTTCCCACAAGAAGCGCACTGTTAATATAGCTTTCAATGGCCGCATCATCCGCCGCAGGCTTTACCGCACTTACTTTCATATTTTTATAATCGGCAAGCGTGATATATTCCTCGATTTCAAGATCCTGAAACCCCACATAACCAGGTCTGTCACTTACTCTCTCTGCCTCTGTTGATGATTCACCGTCCGCATTTTCCTCACCCAGAGCTGTACTTGTTGTCTCTGCTTCTGTTTCTGTCCCTAATGGTTCCTGATCCGCCTTTTTGTCTCCGCAAGCACACATGCCAAACACCATCATTCCAGTCATACACATTAACACGAACTTCTTTTTCATAATATTAATCCTTCCCTGTCTTTATTAATTTTCTTTCCCCCCGTAAATATGCTTCCGCTTACATCTTCAAGTAACTGCCCCCTTTTCAGGCTGTCACACTGGCGCATCATTCATGCTGCCTTATCACAGAAATAAACAGTAACTAAGATATATCATAACATTAACACTATAAAAATACAACGAAATCATCAGACTTTGTTGCACTTTCCAGAAATTAATGATACAATCCATAATATGACAATAACTTATCATTATGTGTAGATTTATAATAAACGATATGAAAAGATAATCTTAATTTAGAAAGGTAATGATTTCAGATGTTAGCAAAAGTTTTAATCGTTATTTTAATTATTTTTGCAGTGGCAATGGTCGCGCTTTATTTTATCGGAAAAAAAATGCAAAAGAAGCAGGCAGAACAGGAAGCCCAGATAGAAGCTGCCAAACAGACCGTCACAATGCTTATCATTGACAAGAAAAAACTAAAACTAAAGGAATCTGGTCTACCTGCCATTGTTCTGGAACAGACGCCCAAGTACATGCGCCGTGCCAAATTCCCCATTGTAAAAGCCAAAGTCGGTCCGCAAATCATGTCTTTAATCTGCGATGCCGCTATCTTTGATGTTATTCCTGTCAAGAAAGAAGTAAAAGCCACTATCAGCGGTATTTATATCACAGACGTGAAAGGTATCCGCGGAAAGCTCAATACCGCTCCTGCCAAGAAAAAAGGAAAATTCAAGGCATGGGTCGAGAAAATGCAGGAAAAAGCTGGCGCAAAACCCTTAAAATAAAAAACTGCCGCAAGGCAGCTTTTTTATTTCCATCTAATCTCCATCTAAAATTCATACCGCCGTATCTCGCAATTTCTGATACCAAATGCGGAATATTCTTCATTAGTCATATCATAGAAATACGAATGCACCACTCTTGCAATGCCGTTGTGTGCCACCAGAAGATATGTTTTTGTTTCTGCCTCCGCCCTGATTTCATCAAGCAGATTGTAAATGCGCTGCGCAAGATGAAGCATTGTCTCTCCGCCGTCAAAGTGATTAACAAAACTTTTCTTTGCCTCCTGAAACGTCTCGCCATTCCTTGGTGTTGCCTCATATTTCCCAAAGTTCTGTTCCTTTAACCGGATATCCTCCCTCGCCGGAATGCCTGTAATCTCTGCGACTTCAAAAGCGGTATCCCTTGCCCGCATCAGTGGTGAATACAGTATCTCGTCAATGCAGAGCCGTTCATCCAATATTTTTCTGCCAAGCTCCCGCGCCTGCTCACGTCCCCACTCCGTCAGTGCAATATCTGTCGCACCGCATATCTTGTTCTCCACATTCCATATTGTCTGCCCATGTCTTGTAAAATAAACTTGTGCCATCTCCTTTAACCTCCTGTCCGCACCGATGCCGGTGAAAGAGTCCATATGCACATAAACCGAGCGGTCGTCATACCTTCCTATTTGAATGATACAACGACCGCTCTAATTAGATGCAGTATTCAATTTTTTCCTCTTTCTCCGGATTCCTCTATCCGTACTTATTTTTTATTACTTTTTTCTCTTTTTGTACTTCGGTCTCTCTATGACCTTATGGTACTCTTTCTATTTTCCTGTTTTCTAACTTTCTATCTCAAAATTCTCTGCTTAATGTTTCTACTCCGCTATCTTCATAGCTGCATTTCTTCTTTTCATATTATTAAGGGAATTTGCCTTGTTAGATTTCAGGTTTCTAATGTTGCCAAGGGACTCATCTCCTTTCTTAAGTATACCCTTTATACTGATTGGTTGTCAGTTACCGAACATTGCATTTGCTTCCTGATGGTACTTTATCAAATGCTTTACAAAAGCTCTTTTGTACCTTATTACTTCGCCTTTTGTATTTATTCTCTCTTTCTTTGGTGTAATTGTATAATAACACTTCTTTTTTCTATTTGCAATAGTTTATTCTGATTTTTTTCAATACTGGCAATTTGCCTATGACTTATCAGTTATTATGCATAGTATTTCTTGTATTATCTGACAACTAATCGGCAGTTTTACCTATAATACAATTTCAATTTGGCATAAATGACCTTTTTCGCGATTTTATTACATATTATTTCTTTTCTATTGCAGTCCACACCTGCATCTCATTCTCCCCGCGGTTTGCCCATGAATAATATGGTATATATGTCAGCAGGATATCTTCCATAAATTCTTTACCTATCGGACTGTAAAGTTCACTCCTGTCAGAATTTTCCACCACTCTCCTGCACCCGTTAAGCTGTACTGCTTTCACCACTGTTCCCTGTATCTCTTTATCCAGTACGGTAAAGTCAGTATCTTTCCTTATTGACAGCATATGCAAATCCTTTCCGTTATCCGCCTCTTCCAGACAATATACTACAGGTCCCCGCATCAGCGCTGCCTTCCCAATGTTTTCTTTCACCATAGGCGATGCTTCCATCAACCGCACTTCCATGGTAAAAGTAAGATTTATTACCTCCTCGTCCTCCCATACTTTGGACAGATAAAGGTAACCATCCTTCTGCATAGTTTCATAGCGATCCGCATTTTCAAGATAGTATCTGCTGCACCAGTCCGGAATGCGAAGCGCCAGCCGGAAATCTGTACCCTTTGCACGCACCCTGATACATACTGCCCCATCCCACGGAAGGTTAGAAGCTATGGCGACATCTGCCTCCTTGTCACCCATATTCTTTATAAGCAAGCCTCCTATGTACAGATGTACAAAAAGCGTATTGTCATTTTCTGTATAAGCATAGGAACCGATGGAGCTTACCAGTCTTGCAATATTAGGCGGACAGCATGCACAGCCAAACCACTTCTGCCTCACCGGCTTCACATGGAACTTTCTTTCATCCCGGCGGCACGCTTCCGGATTTACTTCTAAAGGATTCACATAAAAAAAGCTCTTTCCATCCAGTGCCATACCACTTAATATTCCATTATAGAGCGCTCTCTCCATGACATCGGCATACTTCGTGTCCGGCTTCATCTGCAACATTCTGCGCGCAAAAAACACAAGCCCTATCGAAGCACAGGTCTCCGCATAAGCTGTATCATTCGGCAAATCATATGCAAAAGAAAATGCCTCACCAAGATGCGTACTGCCAATGCCGCCCGTGATGTACATTTTCTTTCCCACAATATCATTCCACAACCGCTCACATGCCTCGTACATACTCTCGTCCTGATTCAGGCGTGCGATATCTGCCATGCCGGAATACAAATAAACAGCCCGTACAGCATGACCTACTGCCTCAGACTGATCCCTTACAGGCCGATGCGCCTGATTATAGACATACCGGATTCCATCAGGAGACTTATCCCTGATATCAGGATGCTCCTCTTTGTCAAAATAGTAAGGCTTCTGCCCCCTTTGCTCGACAAAAAACACACTGAGATTCAAATACTTTGGATTCCTTGTTACCTCATAAAGTCTGATAAGCGCCATCTCCGCAATCTCGTGTCCAGGGTAGCCCTTACACTTTCCCTCCTCAGGTCCAAAATAATTATGAATATAATCCGCAAAACGCTCTGCGGCCTTCAAAAGCTTATCCTTTCCTGTTGCCTCATAGTAGGACACTGCCCCCTCCACAAGGTGACCGAAGCAATAAAGCTCATGATGATCCCGCAGATTTGAAAAAATCATATCCTTGCCATTTATGATATAATAGGAATCCAGATAACCATCTTCCTGTTGTGCCGCACATACTATGTCTATCGCTCCATCCGCCAGTTTTTCAAGCGCTGCGTCCGGGTGCTGAGACAGAGAATAACCTACCGCCTCAATCCACTTGGAAAAATCAGTGTCCTGAAATACAAATCCATAAAACTTGTCCTCTAGATGCCCTAAATCCTCAGGCAGCGCCTCGAATCCTCTAAATGTGTATTTCGGTTCTACGTATGACGTACCAAGCTGTCTCTTTTGCCTGTTCATCTTTCCTGCTATCCTGAAATTCCGCATACAGTAACTCGGCGGCGCCCCCTCAACATTATCGTTGAGTGCTGCCCACTGGTAGGGAATCACCTCTTTGCGGACAAGTTCCATTTCTTTTTTCCAGAATGCATCCGTTACCTGCATCCTTCCAAGGGGCAGTGGTGTGCTAAATTGTTCTCTGTCCATAACATACCTCCATTCTTGTCATACTTATTTGCGGTCATATGCGTTTTTATCAATCACATACCTGACTTCACCTTTTACCTGTTCAGACTCCTTATTGAAGTGGGCATCATGTTGAATTGCAAGCGCTTCCTCGAACGTAATGAGATTTCGAAGCTGTACCGTATGATTTTCAACAGGAATATACGCCCTTTTCGTTTTATCGAAAATCGAGCGCAAGAGATAATAATTATATGTATCTTTCCTGCTATCAGCAAGTTTTACAATATCATCAACCACGCATACGCCAATCGTTTCGCTGTATATGATTTCCTTTTTCTCAAACAAGCTTATCCCTCCAGATTTCTATTCCTGTCATTTATGCCCGCAGGGCATCCATATCGCGCATAATTTCCTTGTCTGTCTGGCTTAGCAGCTGTACATTGTAAGCCAGGCGCCGGTCTACTTTTGCTATCGCTTCCGTCAGATAATCAAATCGCGCACTAATCTGCTTCTCCATTTGCGTTTGACTCTTTTTGAGCTCATTCACATCCCGCTTTAATTCGTTGATGTCACTTTCCACCCTGTCAAGACGTTCTTCCACTCTGTCAAGACGTTCTTCTACTCTGTCAAGACGTTCTTCTACTCTGTCAAGACGTTCTTCTACTCTGTCAAGACGTTCTTCTATTCCATCCAGTCTGCTTTCAATCCGATCCAGTCTGCTGCCAATCGGTTGTAACTTCTGATCCATCAGTTGTGCGATTGCCTGTAGGTCTTTTTCATCCAGCATATCCTTCACACCTCCCTTGTCATTCTAGTACAGTAAAAATTAAGTAATTGGCAGTTTGACTTGCCTATTTTCCTGATAGCACTACTCCCCAAGCCTCGACGCAGCCACCGCTACGCCTGCGTTTGTGAAGCAGCACTCTCAGAAAAATATTCTGCGTCAAACTATCCAAAACTTAATTTTCACTGTAGTAGAGCGTGTTTGAAAAATGTTCTAAACTACTTATTGTAACTCTATCAAATATTTTTTTTGCTGTCTACTCGAAATGTAAAAACTCAAACAACTATTTCATTTTTAGTAAATTTGACCTATTTAATTTTCCATATAGCAGATACTTTCATATATTTCTCCAAAAATAAAACGATAATATAAAATAGCGCCCTCCTCTGTCAGAAGTGGCACTATCTTATTTTACAATATGAAGTTTCATTACCCTCTGTTTATCCTTTCCTGTCCGACGCCACCAGAGTTACTTCCCTTTCATACCAGCCGACTGTACGCCAAACCAGCCTGCCAGCAGAGAATATGTTCCGCTTGCTCGATAACGGCCGAACCAATTTCCGCTGCCGGTTGAATCTCCTTCTCTTTAATAATATTATCGGAGAAAAAATGCAAAACATTAACCTTTTGTCACAAATAAAAGGTATACACAAAATCGGCTGCTCCGGTTACCAGAACAGCCGATCCTATCTGTTTCAACAATTATACCAGCTTACGCTTTTCAACAAAAACCGGGAAAGACTCGGTCCCTTTTAATTCCTTGTAAGAAGATATTCTTACATTCTTGTCAGTGATTGCATGCTCTACTGTCGCACCGGTCTCAATCACGGTATCCTGCATCAGTACACAGTTTCTGACTTTTGCACCTTTGCCAACCTTGACACCCCTAAAGAGGATGCTGTTCTCTACCTCACCCTCAATGACACAGCCATCCGCAGCCATCACATTCTTAACATGGGAACCCACCGCATATCTTGTCGGATTGTCATCACGAATCTTTGTATAAATCGGACTCGGCGTAAAAAGCGCATTTACGTTTTCTTCCTTCAGCATCTTCATATTCTCTGCAAAATAGGTATTAAGGTCAAGAATGCGCGCAAAATAGCCATCATGCCGATATGCTTTTACGACCAGCTTATCCAGCTGCGGTGAAATAATATCGCGCTCAAAGTATGTAAGTCCGTTAACATATGCCTGCCTGATCTGATCGATCAAAAGCTCTCTGTCTATGACATAGATGTTCATGGAAACATTTTTCTCTCCAGACTCTTTGTCATTTACTGCAATTTTCTGCACTCTGCCATCTTCTGCGATATCAAGTGTATAATACAAGTCTTTCTTCGTGACATCAATGTCACGTAAAGCCTTTGGTATATCCTCCCTTGTGTATGCGATTGTCACATCTGCCCCGCTGTCAATATGCTGCTGAAGCAGATCCTTAAAGTCAAAGTTGACTGCAATATTCGTATCTGCCATAATAACATACTTTTCTTTCTGACGCTTCAGGTAATCTATGATACTCGCAATTGCCTCAACTCTTCCGTTATAGATATTAACCGTCTTCTGTGCAAAAGGAGGAATAATATTCAGTCCGCCCTTTTTGCGTGTCAAATCCCACTCTCTTCCAGAACCTAAGTGATCCATGAGTGAATGATAATTTCTCTTTACAATCAATGATATATTGTCAATACCGCAATTTACCATACTGGAAAGCATAAAGTCTACCAGTCTGTAACGGCTTGCAAACGGTATTGATGCCATCAGTCTTTCGGAAACAAGCTCTGGCACTAACGAATCATAGCTATTGGGAAACAATATGCCCATTGCTGAATCTGCATTTGAATTTATCATACTCTGTCACCTCCCTTTACATCATCTGAAACCATGGCATCCGGTCCCACTACTGCGCCTTCGCCAATCGTCACATTCGATCCTACTGTAGCAACGCCTTTTGCATCTCCCTCAGGCATCGCGCCTACAACAGCATCCTTTTCTATCACTACATTCTCTGCTATAATACAATGTTTTATCTGTGCACCCGCCTTAATGGTACTGCCGCCCATAATAACGGCATCCTCCACAACAGCGCCCTTCTCAACCTTTACGCCTGCAAAAAGTACAGAGTGCTTCACTTCGCCGTCAATGCTGCATCCATCTGTGATCATACAGTTCTCAAGTACAGCATCTGCTCCGATACGATGCCCCGTCATACCACTGTTTCTGCTGTAAATGCGCCAGTCATCATCAAACAGATTAATACCGCTGTTCTCCGGGTCAAGAACCTCCATATTTGCCTCCCAGAGAGATGATATGGTTCCTACATCTTTCCAGTAGCCGTCAAACCGGTATGCATACATATCCCTCTTGTCCTTTAACAGATTCGGAATAATGTTATTGCCAAAATCATTTGCGGAATTCGGATCATTCTCGTCGTCAACAAGATACTTCTTTAATATATCCCAGTTAAAAATATAAATGCCCATAGATGCCAGATTCGACTTTGGCTCCTTTGGTTTCTCCTGGAACTCGGTAATCTTATCATTTTCATCAGTAACCATCAGTCCGAAACGACTTGCCTCATCCCATGGCACCTCCATAACCGCCACGCTGAACTCCGCACCTTTCTCCTTATGGAATCTGAGAAAATCGCTGTAATCCTGTTTGCAAATCTGGTCACCGGAAAGGATAATGACATACTTGGGATCATACCGCTCTATGAAATTGATGTTCTGGTAAATCGCGTTGGCAGTTCCTTTGTACCAATCGGAACCTGTCGCTTTCTGATACGGCGGAAGCACATGTACCCCGCCATGCAGCCTGTCCAAATCCCACGGTTGTCCGTTTCCTATGTACTCGTTCAATACAAGCGGCTGATACTGGGTAAGAATACCTACTGTATCAATCCCTGAATTCACGCAGTTCGACAGCGGAAAATCAATAATTCTATATTTTCCCCCAAACGGAACCGCAGGTTTTGCCAGTTTCTGCGTCAATGTATAAAGACGTGACCCCTGACCGCCGGCAAGCAGCATTGCAATCATTTCTTTAGCCATAAAATACCTCCAATCCTACTTTTATGATTTAATAAAACTCATAATTTTTATTGAAATTATACTATAAAAAGCAAAAAAATGATAGTGTTTTGTGTATTTTATTTAATAAATTTATCAAATAATTTATATTATATATTATTCAATTGCAATTTAAATATGCTCATTTTTTCCCTTTATAAAAAGCATTAAGGTGCAAAAAAACCGCATGATTGCAAATTTCCATCAATCATACGGTTTTCATTACTAAAAATTCACCTAAACCCGATTATAATTAATAAGACATCCTTTTAATATAATCTGTCTTTCCTCGTCAGTCAGTTCGCCAAGCATCAGCTCAAACTCCGTTTTCCGATCTTTCCCAACAACATAAGCCTTGATGGTATCAGCCTTATCCGCAACCGCCTTTCTGATACCTGGTATGTAGATGTAATCAAGATTTTTAAACGGAAGCTCGCCTTCCTTAATTATAAATGGCAGCATTCCCCAGTTAATCAGGTTTGAACGGTATCTCTTAGTCGCATACTCGTTCGCAATATTTGCCCATCCGCCGAGCACCTTCTGGCAGCTTGCTGCCTGTTCTCTTGCAGAGCCGTCACCTGGCTTTACGGCAAAGATTGTACTTCCAATACCTGTATTGCTGCGGTCTGCATCTGGTGTGATGGTCTTCATCATTCTCCATGCGTCCTCAAGCTCTGCGAATTTCTGTACCGGACACGCCCTCTCCTCTCTCGCTTTCTCCGCAGCCTGGATTTCTTTTGCAAGTCTTACATAGTTTGGATCCTTGCGGGACAATGTGAACTCTGCAAGTCCCAGAGGATTTGACCGGTAAGAAGATGTCTCCCCGGACGGAATCAGCTCGTCTGTCGTTGTCACCGGATCGTGTATCTCAGAAACAACCTTTAACATGAGGTTGTCTGTCAATTCGACCATCGCGGGCCAATCCTTGATATTTGGACCAAACTTAATCTCAACAGACTCGTCGGCAACACCCTTGGAGTCAAACACACGGTTCTCATAAATTTTCCTGTCAAAGAAATATTTATACTTCGTAAAGTCACCGTCAAACGCGGTAGCTGGTGTCAGATATCCTTTGTTTGCTGCTGTTGCCGCAATCGAGCGCGCATCCATCAGCGCAACAGATGCAATCTGCCCGCTCTGAAGCTTAGAGCCTTCACGATTCGGGAAGTTTCTTGTGGAATGACGGATAGAAAACGCATTGTTCGCAGGCGTGTCTCCCGCACCAAAGCAGGGACCACAGAAAGCGGTCTTCAACACAGCGCCTGTCTGCATCAGCTTCGCGGCACAGCCGTTTTTCACAATCTCCATGTAAACCGGCATAGACGCAGGATATACACTCAATGTAAACTCGTCCGGACCGATGCTTGCATTGTCAAGGATATCGGCAGCCGCACAGATATTCTCGAAACCGCCGCCTGCACACCCGGCAATGATTCCCTGTTCCACATATAGTTTTCCGTCTCTCACCTTGTCCTTGAGCGTAAAGTCAACCGCACCGTCGAGACTGACAAGTGCTTTCTTCTCGCAGTCATCAAGGATATCCATCAGGTTTGCATTCAGCTCGTCAATCGTGTAGGTATTGCTCGGGTGGAACGGCATGGCTATCATAGGTCTCACCTTGCCCAAATCAATCTTGATGCATCCGTCGTAGTACGCTACATCCCCCGGATTGAGCTCGGCATAATCCGCACTCCTTCCATGAATATCATAAAATTCCCTGATTTCAGCATCCGTCCTCCAGATAGACGACAGACAGGTTGTCTCTGTTGTCATGACATCGACGCCAATCCTGAAGTCAGCAGAAAGTGATGACACACCAGGTCCTACAAATTCCATTACTTTATTCTTGACATAGCCATTCTTAAATACTGCACCGATAATCGCAAGCGCAACAT
Organism: Lachnospiraceae bacterium; assembly: GCA_029068555.1. Taxonomy (GTDB): domain Bacteria; phylum Bacillota; class Clostridia; order Lachnospirales; family Lachnospiraceae; genus COE1. The sequence continues at coordinate 18,375 of JAIECJ010000067.1, read as the reverse complement.
CCTGCGGTCCCACACCCTTTACCGGCTCTCCCTCAAGATATACCGCGACCACTCCGGGCATATTGATGTCATATGTCTGGTTCAAAAGCTGCTTTACAAGTTCTGGTCCGCCCTCGCCCATAGCCATCGTTCCAAGCGCTCCATAACGCGTATGCGAGTCCGAACCGAGTATCATCCTGCCTCCGCCCGCAAGCATTTCGCGCGCGAACTGGTGAATAACTGCCTGATGAGGCGGCACGTACACCCCGCCATATTTCTTGGCGCAGGTAAGTCCAAACATATGATCATCCTCATTAATCGTACCGCCCACCGCGCAGAGCGAATTGTGACAGTTTGTGAGCACATAGGGCACTGGAAATTTTGTCAGCCCTGATGCACGCGCTGTCTGGATTATTCCCACAAATGTAATATCATGTGATGTCAATTTATCAAATTTAATCTTGAGTTTATCCATATTGTCAGAGGTGTTGTGATTTTTCAAAATCCCGTAGGCAATCGTTTCCCGCGCTGCCTCCTCCTTATTCACATCCCTGCCTGTCCTTGCCTTGATGGCTGCAGCCGCCTCTGTGTTATCGGCAACCAGCTCTGTACCATTTACAAGGTAAACTCCTGTTTCCATTAACTGAATCATTTTGTACACCAACCCTTTCTGTCAAGAGCCTCTATCAAACTCCATCCAAGTCTTTATTATCTACTCCGTAATTAAATATACTATACCTTTCTATATCAATGCAATAACAAATTGTCAAATACATTGAAAAGAGTTGCTGACCGGTTATTGGTACATTCATACATTCATACATTCAAAAAGCTAAAAGCAACAATTGCTTGCAAAAAACAGCGGGATACTATATCATAATCATTGTCAATACTATTTACAAATCGTATTGTACATGACAAATATTTTTTATGAGGTATTTGTAGCCGGCTGCACACGCAGGCGAATACAAAAGGAGGAAAACAGATGAAGAAAGAATGGAACGTGACAGACAGCATGGGTAATTCGCATAAAATCGAATGCAGAATAGGCGGACTGGGTGGAAGTAAAGTGATTGTGGACACCGACAGCTATAAACTCAAGTCAAGCAACTGGTTTATCGTAGTCGTCGATTACCAGATTAATCTCCCAGGCGCAGTGTGCAACCTTGTTGTCATCGGAAACAATATCAGACTTGCTGTAAACGGTGTATTTCTGGAGGATGGAAAACCATATGAGCCAGTGAGCAATACGCCTGTCTGGGTATGGATTCTGGTAGCCGTCAGCTGCCTTGGCGGTTGGTTTCTTGCCGGAATTGCCGGTATGTGTATCGGAATTTTCATGAGCGTATTCACAATAAAATATGCCATAGAAAAAAAGACGGCGCTCGCTATCTTGTTTTTTATAATCGCAATGGCAATTGACCTCGCACTGATGTATCTCGTATTCAGCACCATATCCTTTATCCCCACTTCCACATGGTAATTGTTCCTGCTCTTATCGTATCTTTGGAGGTTATAATTATGGACGAAAATAAATCTTACAGCTTAGACAAGCAGACATACAACCAGAGTCAGGCATACAGTGACTCAAGTACATCGTTTGACCAGAACCAACCCTATCCGGGTGCCGGACAGCGTGCACCGGCTGGTTCAGGCCAGCCCTATCCGGATGCCGGACAGCGTGCACCATTGAATCAGAATCAGCCATATGGCCAGTCACCACAATCATATCCACAACAAAATTACACACAGCCGGCAAGGGCAGTCGTATATGATACAATGCCCATGAAAAACAATAACGTGGCGATTGCAGGACTTGTGCTGGGCATCTTTTCTATTCTGGGCTGCTGGATTCCATTTTGGAATCTTGTGTTATCCATAGCCGGGATTATATGTTCTGCAATCGGATTAAGCCACAGGGAACAGACAAACGGAATGGCGGTAGGCGGTTTAATTACTTCTATTATCGGGATTCTGCTGTCACTGTTTATGTGTTTTATTTATTTCATCGCAATGCTGGTATAGGATTGCAAAATTTTCACAGTTTGTGGAAGATTTGTGCCAAATGAAGGAGGCGTAGGGGGCAAAGTCATAAAGGACAATGCCTTACGTTGACTGAATTTGGCGCAAATATCACGCGAAGTGGTGAATACGACGCTTTGGCGAGACTTGGGGAGTAGTGTTATTCACATCTAAGTTCAATTATTCCTGCGTCCAGTGCAAATGCCTCCTGTATGTCATGTGTCACAACAATAACAGTCTTACCTGTGGTTCTTTCCCTGACATACGCCATAACCTGTACCTTCAGTTCATAATCAAATCCCTTGAATGGCTCATCAAGAAACACTACATCATATGGAGCAAGCAGTGCCCTCAAAATACTGACACGCCTGCGCATCCCGCCAGAAAGCTCAGATACAGGCTGCCCGTCGTCCGCTCCAAGTCCCAGCTTCCCCAGTTCCTGTCTGATCGTCTGTACCGCCAGACTGGGTGTAACCAGAAGAATGTTCTCTACCGCCGTCATCTGCTCACACAGCCGTTCCTCCTGAAAAACAGCGCTAATGCGTTTTCCTGCGAGCCCTGTGACAATCCCGCTGTCTGCATCCTCAAGTCCCATCAGTATTCTTAGAAGTGTTGTTTTCCCTGCACCCGATGGTGCCATAATACAGGTTATGCATCCCTCAGGTATCTCCATATTCAGATTTTTCAAAACCACTTTGCCGTCAAATGTCTTTGTAATGTTTTCAATCTTCATACTGCCACAGCCTGACGTTGTTTTTATAGTGATGCTGCTTAAACATTGCAGTGTAAATATCGTCCAGCTCCTGTAATGTCGGCATTCTGTCCGGACTGCCGGCAAAATTATATGCCAGAATACAATATGTCACCCCAAACAGCCGCGAACCAAGTGATGTCACTATACAGCCATTCTGTCTGTAAAATGAAATCCTTTTTTCCCTTACTGTGCGCTCCCGCCCATCTGCTGCAAATGCTGTATCTTCAGACTCAATGAACAGCCCCAAAAGCTGCGGATATTTTACTGCAAGCGTCTCACCTACCAGACGAAAAAACGCATGTCCGACTCCCGTTCCCCGATATTCCTGCATTACCGCAAGGTAATCGAGTAGCCCGTACTGCACCCCTTCCGGCACGATAAACACAGCATACCCCCGCAAATCATTCTGTTCAAATATTCCGTATGCGCTGCATAATCCTGTCTTCATCGTGTATAGAATGCGCTCAAGCGGTTTGAGCTCATCCGCCGGAAAATCTTTTACCATATAATTATTGTAAATATCTGACAGCTCGCCTGCCGAAAGCTCTCTTAACCGCATACCTTTCATCCTTAATGATTTTTGAAATTATCCTTATGCGTTGCCCGCACCATTGCAGACCACACAGCCACCTTACTTTACATGTTCCAATACACATGCCAGCCTTTTTATCAGATGCAGTACCAGCTTTTCAAATGTCAGGCTAAGTACTACAATAACAATTGTCCACGCAAATAAATCCGGTGTATCAAGATATACCTTTGCCTGCTGCAGGCGCTCTCCGACAGACCCCCGCGGTATACCGATCACCTCTGCTGCCACACCTGCTTTCCAGCACAATCCCAGTGAAACCCTGCACGCAGCATAAAAAAAGGGCAATATCTGCGGCAGATAAATATACCTAGTGACACGCATCTTTGGCATGCGGAATACCTGCGCCATTTCCAAAAGCTCCCTGTCCACGCTCCCTATACCAGCAAGCACATTTGTGTAAACAACAGGCAGCACCATCAGAAACGATATTAACACGGAAAGATTCCTGGACGAAAACCATATCAGCGCCAATACAATAAATGAAGCAACCGGCACAGACTTCATAACCAATATAACAGGAGCCAGAAGCTCCTGCATCTTTTGAAAATATGAAGCCGCTGCTGCAAGCACACAGCCTGTCGCTGCCGCCGCAAAAAAGCCTGTCGCAATGCGGGACAGCGTAAATAATATCGTTTTCCAAAATGCCGCTGTTCCCATAAGGTATCCCAGCCTGCGTATAACCCTGACGGGAGACACCAGCAAAATATCACTACCCAGGCGCATACTGACAAGCTGCCACACCAGCAGCCAGATGAGGACTGCCCAGATCCTGATTTCATGCTTTTCCTTTTTCATCTGTTTATTCGTTGTAATAAAAATCATCCGCCGGAAGCGATCCACCCACGGACTTCGGATTCTGTTCAAGCAGTACCGTAAGGTAGCCGGATAGTTTCTGCTTCATCTCATCTCCCGTGATAAACGTAATGTTGCAGTGCGGAACTGCCTTAACCGCCACTGCCGCCGGCACAATATCATACTTCTCTATCAGTGCTGCTGCGTCTTCAACATTATCATTTACATATGACACCGACTCCTCATAATGCTTCATAAACGCTTCGACTGCCGTGGGATTCGTATCAACAAACTCTTTCCGGGCAACAACCACACCTGTAAGGAATGACGAATCCGTTCCCAGCCTGTCCCATTCTTCATTTAAGTCCAGCGCTACTCTGATATGCCCGCTTTTTGTCTGTGCTGTCGTCACAAAAGGCTGTGGAAGCATCGCAATTGCATTCTCCTCCGCCATCAGCGCCGCAAGGCACTCCGTATGCTCACTTTTCCACTCAATATTCACATCGGTCTCCGGATTGATTCCATTTTGTGTGAGAATATAATTTAATGCATATTCGGGCGTTGCACCCTTACCGCTGGCATAGACTGTCTTTCCTTTTAAATCACGAATATCAGATACCGTGTCTCCACTTTCCACAATATAAATTACGCCAAGCGTATTGATTGCAAGTACGTTCACGCCGCCGTCAGTATTGTTGTAGAGTACCGAAGCAAGATTTGCAGGAACCGCCGCGATATCAACCTGTCCCTGAACCAGCTTCGGCGTCACCTCGTCAACCGCCGCCGCAATCTCAAAATGATAGTTGTTGTCAACTATTTCACCTGCATCTGACTGATCCATAAATGCTACCATTCCCATCGCGGTAGGTCCCTTTAAGGCGATCACGCGCACATCCGCCGGATCTGACGGTTTAGATGCATCCGACGCATTTTTTGCCGCACCGCACCCTGACATCAATACTGTTCCAAGCATCAGTGTCATCAATAATATAGATAATTTTTTCATAATAATCTCCATTCCGGCGGCAGTGTTGTCTCTAGAGCACTGTCTCACCAGCTTTTTTTACATATTTATCATAAAATTCTTCAACACGCAAAGGTTTGTCAAAATAATATCCCTGCAGCAGCTCTGCTCCCGCCCTGTTTACAATCCCAAGGATGGCGGGATTCTCAACACCCTCTGCACAGACAACAATTCCGACATTGTTGCAGAACGAGATGATGAACTCTATCAGCTTTCTTTCCTTCTCAGTGCCGACGACCGATTTAATCATTGTATGATCAAGCTTTACGATATCTGTCGGAATATCCTTCAAAACGGCAAGCGACGCATATCCGGTGCCAAAATCATCGAGTGCAATACTAATACCATGGTCTTTAAATTTCTGCAGGCGTGATGACAGCTCATCCACACGCCCGATTCGACAGCTCTCTGTCAGTTCCAGCACAAGGCGTTCCGGTTCAATGTTGTACTCCTTAAGCTTGCTCACCGTGAAATCGACAAGGTCATCATCATGCAGCTGCACATAAGAGACATTCACATGAACTTTCTCAATCGGGCTGTCCCCCCTGTCATCCCACTCGCGAAGATAGCGCAGCACCTGTTCAATAATCCATTTCCCGACAGATATAATATAGGCAGTATCTTCAAGTATCGGAATAAACTCCATCGGACCGACTCCCGGAAAACGCTCGTCACTCCAACGCAAAAGCGTCTCACAGCTCGTCCCCTTTCCTGTCTTTGAATCAATAATCGGCTGCATCACTATCGAAAAGCCCCTGTAATTGTCATTGACGCACTCCCGCATGGCATCCCGCAGACGAAGCACTCTCGTCTTTTTCAGGTGCATCTCTTCTGTATAAAAAACGACGCCAACCCTGCCCGCACTTTTCGCATTTTCCAGCGCAATCAGCATATTGCTCATAATCTGGTCAATATACTTTCCATCCTGTGGAAACAAAACTGCGCCTGCCCTAAAATCAAGATGGATCTGTTTTCTTTCAATATCAAGTGTGGAAAATGCCTGCTGCATCTTCTCGACTTCCCGCTCAACGTCCGCACGCGTTCCGTCTTCCAGGAGAAGCGCAAAATCTGAACCGTCCATGCGGTATACACGAGTCCCGGATGTCCGCACTGCGAGCATTCTGTGTGCAATCGCATAGAGCGTCTTATCTCCATAGGAATATCCAAATTCGTCATTTACCCGCTTAAAATTGCTAAGACCAATAATTACTGCTGCACCGCCCTTATTCTTATACAGCAAATCCTCCGTATCACTACGGAACTCCTGAATAGTCCACATGCCCGTGACAGGGTCTATCTTGTTTTTGACTCCCATATTGGTGACAAATCCGGCAAAAAAGTCCATCTTCCCATCATCATCATAGGTCATATATCCTTTACAGTTTACCCATACATATTCCTGCTCGGCGTTGCGTATCCGGTACTCCACGTCATGATATGCACTGACATGGTTTGCCATATCCTCAAAATCCTTGAGGTATGTCGGCTTGTCATCCGGGTGAATACGCTCCATCCATTTGATATCGGCAGGAAACAGTATCTCATTTTCCAATCCGAAGTACTCCACTGCTCCTTTTGACCATCTTGAAGTATTTTCTTTCATATTGCTGGCAAAGAAAAAGGTTCTGTTTGATGACTGTGACAAAACGTCAAACAGCCTTGAATCATACCCTCTCATTATGCTATCTAAATTCATAGCCCTCATCCTCATTGTAGATAAACAAAAAATTTATAAATACATTTCTATTATACCCTAATTTGTCCTTAAACTCAACAAAAAGAATGTGCTACACAAATGTTCACTCTGTTTTTTCAAAATGCTGATAATCCTTGCTGCTGTTCCAGCTTCCTCCCCAGCGAAAACCATGCTGTATAAACAGTTTATAACACAAATCATTCTTATCTATTTTATGCGGAAATTCCACGCCGCGGTCGGCATAAGGTTCCGCGTTGTCAGGCGAGATACGGGTTTCACCGTTTTCTGTCCGGACATATGGGTTATAAAGCGGATTAATATCTATAGCGCGCCCGTAAGAATGATTGGACAGCTTGGTTTTTCCGGAAACAGTGCGGTAATTAAAGCAGGAGGTGTTATTGTCTGCCATTGACGCCTCATCATCCGCATCATATTCGTCGATAAGACGTATCTTTTCAATCGGATACCGGCTGTCATATAAATCGCTGAATATTTCCACAAGATCCTGTGCAATTGCCTGACTGCATATCAGCTCTCCCTCCTGAACCTGTGCGTCAAAATCATAATAAAGGACATGGACATACGCCAGCTCATCATAGGAAATCTGTATTGGCTCCTCCGTGTCAGGATAAGACTTTCCAGTAATGCGCCGTCTGATATCTTCTGTCAGCGCCGTGTAATAAAACATATCTTCTGATTTCCAGACGCCTTCTGTCTCTGTGTCCTGCGTTTCACAGCTCTGCATATTTTCCGATTCACTTTCCATGCCGGCAGTCTCCATCATTCCACCTTCCGTACCCAAAATCTCTGCAGCCAGAGCCTCCGTTCCCTGAATCTCTGCAGCCAGAGCCTCCGTCCCCTGAATCTCCACACGCCGCTCTGTCATTGTCCCATTGTCCGCAGCTGTCTGCCTGTGACTGTCTGTCCCAGACAGAAACAGCATTATTATAAGTATTGTACACGATAATAGTAATAACCAAAAACGTATTGACTTCATTTTCTTTTTCCCTGTCAGCTCTGTATCACTTTCATGCGGTAAAACTCACCCTTGAGCTCCATTAACTCTTCAAATGTGCCGTACTCCACACACTGTCCGTCAGCTATCACTGCGATTTTGTCCGCATCCTTAATCGTTGACAGGCGGTGTGCCACGACAAATGTCGTCCGGCCTTTTACCAAGTTGTTTATTGCCTCCTGAATCATCTTTTCGGAAATGCTGTCAAGTGCAGATGTAGCCTCATCCAAAACAATAATTTTGGGATTGCGGATCAATGCCCTGGCTATGGCAATGCGCTGACGCTGGCCGCCGGAAAGCTTGCCGCCATGCTCCCCAACTGTCGTGTCAAGTCCTTTCGGAAGACCTTCCACCAAATCTGTCAGGTTCGCAGCGCGCACAACTTCCGCCAGTTCTTCATCTGTCACATGCTCACAGCCATATGTAATATTTTCCCTGATGGTACCTGAAAATAAAATAGACGTCTGCGGCACCACCGCAAGATGCTTTCTGTATGTGCGAAGGTCGATCTGGCTCATATCATGACCATCAAGCAGTACTTCGCCTCCGCTCGCCATGTGAAATCCGATAACCATATTCAATATCGTAGATTTTCCAGCTCCTGACTCACCGACAAATGCGATTGTCTGCCCCTGCTCCACATGCAGATTCAGATGGTTCAAAACCTTATTTTCATTGTTGTTGTAATGAAAGCTTACTTCCTTAAAATCGAACACACCATCGACATCCGCCAGCTTTTCCTTGCCTTCATTATTCTCTACATCCTCCGAGAGCAAAACCTCCCCTATCGAGTTGACCGACTCAATTCCCTTTGTGATAATCGGAAGCAGTGTGACAATCGCCGACACTTGGTTCACTACCGTAGAAAAATAACTCTGGTAAAGCGTGATATCACCAACCTGAATACTTCCCCTTATCGCAAGGTACCCTGTAAATGCAAGACATATCACCTGAAAAATCTGGAATATCGCCCAGCCTACCGAACCAAAAAGCGCCTGCACCACATCAAGCTGATATCCCTTCTCTGCCACCGCAAAAAGCTGTCCGCTTATTTTCCTTACTTCCTCGTCCTCTAGCGCATGCGCCCTTGTCACAGGCACAAGCTCTACCATCTCCATGACACGCGCTGATGTCTCCTCCATTTCTTTTCGAAACTCCTTGTTTCTGTTTTTCATTACATTTCGGAATGATACCATTGTAACCGCCGCAACAGGCGCTGCAAATATAAAGAAAACCAAAACCGTCTTACTCTTAGAGCCCGTGACAATCAGTGCAACGCCAATGTTTAAAACAATGTTTAAAATGTTCAGAAACATCTGCGTCGAAAGCGTCTCAACCGCCTCGACATCACGCATAATTTTTGACTGAAGTCTGCCGGACTGTGTCTCCACATGGTACGATATGGAAAGCTGCTGTAATTTTCGCACCAGCGCTTTGCGCAGCCCGGTCTCCACATAGCGCGTGGCAAGGCTTTTGTATGAGGTGTACAGATAGTTCATGGGTACATTAATCACAATCAGCACACCCTCAAATACCGTATAAAACACAATGTTTCTCACCGTGTCAGGATTGCCCGTTGTCACATCATTGATAATTGCCGCCGTAAGGATCGGCAGCACCCACACACAGGAATGCTTGATAAAAAAGCTCACCACCGCAAGCACAAACTTGTAGTAATTCCCTTTATATAAGGAAATTAATATTTTCATCGGATGCCCCTGATATCTGCGATAGCATTCAATAAACCAACTCTCTGTATCAATATTATTTCGCGGCGCTATTTTTTTCTCAAAATTTTTCATAATTATCTCCATTCTTATCAGGGTGTACAGTCTGGGCTCAAGTGTTTCCTTTTCATCAAATTAATCCGGCAAAGAACGAAGCTCCCGCAACGGTAAGCACACCGGAAACTGCTATGGAAAGACTGCTCATCGCCCCCTCTACTTCGCCCATCTCCATAGCCTTTGCCGTCCCGATGGCATGGGCTGATGTTCCCAGCGCAAGGCCCTTGGCAATCGGTTCTCTGATGCCGAACACCTTGCACACAAGATCTCCTATAATATTTCCAAGCACACCGGTTATAACGATAACCGCCACTGTGATTGTGACATAACCGCCAAGCTCCTGTGACACCCCCATGCCGATTGCTGTCGTGATTGACTTGGGCAGCAACGTGACATACTCCTGATGGTTCAGTCCAAAAAGCAGGGAAAGTGCAAATACCGTAACCATATTGGTCAGGACGCCTGATACAATCCCCGCTGCCACTGCTGCCCAGTTCTTCTTCAAAAGCTCAAGCTGCTCATACAGCGGAATGGCAAGACAGACTGTTGCAGGTGTCAGAAACCAGCTTAAATATTTCGCGCCGGCATTGTAAGCATCGTAATCCACCTGCGCTGCCAGAAGTACCACAATGCTGACCGCGATTGACAGCAGCAGCGGATTTAACAGTCCGCTCCTGAATTTTTTCTTTAAATATACGCCGAGCATATAAGTCAGCAGGCTTATCGTCACTCCCGCAAAAGCAGAGTCCAACACAAATTCGTTCATATGAATCCCCTATCTTTTTCTATTATATATCACAAAATAATAATTTTCTTTCGTTTTCTTGTCGTTTCATTTTCCGTTTTTACAGTTTTATATCATTTTCTGTTCTTTCTTCTGATTACTGCCTGCGACACCCTGCCAGTCACTGCCATAACTGCCACCAGCACCACCACCGTCACGACACTCACAGACAGAAGCATCGGCCTTAATACACCCCACGATGACATCAGACCCACACCTGCCGGAATAAACATCACGGGCATAATCTCTATTAAAAATCTGCCTGTCTCCTTTACTGCATCAAGCTTTACAGCGCCTGTTACCAGACAGACAAACAATATTACCATGCCATAAATGCTTGCTGGTACCGGAAGCGGCAGCACCGCTTTCAATATTTCCCCGATAAATGAAATAACAAGAATAATCAGAAATTGTTTCAAATATTTCATATACTCAATCCTCCCTGATTTATTATATTCCTTTTGCCAGGCTTTTACAAAACGGAATCTGTCACATTTTTTGTCATTATTTTTCTTATCTTTTTGTCATCTTTACTATTGCACCCAAAAATTGGATGTGATATGCTAAAACTGTAAAAATAGATATATTTTTAAATATATTATTTAAAAAAGGGGGAATGTATATGCGAATTTCTTCTATGTCTTACTTATCCAGACAGAATAATCGCAACTTAAGCCGCTCTTTCCAGAAGCTTTCGAGCGGAAAACGTATTAATTCTGCTGCTGACGATGCGGCAGGGCTTGCAATCGCACAAAAACTTCTGAAACAGTCAAACGGCTTAACTGCAGGAGTCTATAATGCCAGAAACTCTCAGAATATGTTAAACGTAGCAGAAGGTGCAATGGGCTCTGTAACCGACTCTCTTCAGAGAATGAATGAACTGAGCATTCAGGCGGCAAACGGTACCTTATCTGCTTCAGACAGGAGCGCGATACAGGCAGAGATTGACCAGCTGAAATCAGAGGTTGACCGTGTATCAGAGACAACCAAATTTAACGAAAACTATCTGTTAAAGGGTGACTCCGGCAGAAGGTCTGTTTCCGTCAGCGCCCGCGATGCAGGCATCAAGGGAACACTGACACAGGATGCCTCAACAGCTACTTTTACGATGGATGCCCTAAAGATCGGCGATACCATTAAAATTGCCGGAAACGAGTATACAATCGGGGATGGAAGCGATAACTCAAACACCATTACAGCTGACGACGCCTATTCTATGATTCAGAAAGAATTAACCGCCGCAAGCAGCATTGGTTCAACAACACCTGCAACCGTTTCAGCCGGTGCAGCAGACCCTAATGATGCCTCAAAGTGGCAGTTCACCATTTCGAAAGGCAAAGTCGACCAGCAGCAGGGCTACTCTACTTCACTCCATGTAGGCGCTGAATCAGATATGGCGAATAAAATTTCTGTCAATATAGATGCGCTTAACGCCGCGGGAATCGGCATAAAGGGATTGAATGTAGCTGACAAAACCGGAACGGCTGGCACATATGCCATTGATGCCATCGCCGACGCACTGGCAAAGGTTTCCTCACAGCGCTCATCGCTTGGCGCCGCGTCAAACAGACTGGATCACTCCATTGCGTATGGAAACAATGCTGTTTATAACCTGACAGCATCACAGAGCCGCATTGAGGATCTGGATTATGCAAAAGGCGTGACAGAACTGAAAAAGAATCAGCTGCTGAATACTTACAGCATTATGATGCAGCGTAAGTATATGAACAACCAGAGCGGACGTGTAAAACAGTTTTTTAACTAAACATCTCGAACAGGGCTGCAGTCAGCAGTCCTGTTTTTTTGTGCACGCAGGCAGCGAAAAGCTTTTCCCAGCGCGTGTTTGAAAAATGCTTTCTGCCAGATATGCGTCACAGTTTGTGGGAGATTTGTGCCAAATGAAGGAGGCATAGGGGTCAAAGGCATAAAGGGCAATGCCTTATGCTGACTGAATTTGGTGCAAATATCACGCAAAGTGGTGAATACGACGCCTTGGCGTCGTTATGCAGGTGGTAAGAATGATTTTTCAAACACGCTCTAGTCCGACTCGCTGCTGTTCACGCCAATGTTAGTAATCCTCAAGAATTGTCAATCGTCGAATCATTGCGTTTTTTGTTGCAATTCGGGTATGTTAATTTTATAATATAAAAAGAATCAGCAAACCTGGCAAATGAAAAAGGATAACGCAGTACTATGAAAGAAACGAATACGGAGTCTGCCTGCGAGCATATTATTAAAAAAAATAATTTAGACGAACAGATTAATCAACTAAATAATAAAATTGCGGAGCTAGAGCGTGCACTGCATGACGTGCAGGAGGAAAATCAGGCAAAAAGCAGCTTCTTGTCCAATATGTCACACGACATCCGCACACCAATGAACGCCATTCTGGGAATGACCTCCATTGCTCTCTCCCACATCGACGAAAAGCCCCGTGTACTTGACTGCCTTCAGAAAATTCACTCAGCATCAGCGCATCTGATGAGTCTGGTAAATGATGTTCTGGATATGTCAAGAATCGCAAGCGGGCGTATGGCACTGAACGAAGAAGCATTTTCACTCGCCGACCTTGTACACGACATTACGATCATTGTCCGTCCACAGGCAGCGCAGAAACAGCAGGAATTTCAAATGGAGATCGGCGAGATATATGAGGAAAACCTGACTGGAGACACACTACGCCTACGGCAGATTTTAGTGAACATTATTGGAAATGCAGTAAAATATACACCGGAAAACGGAAGCGTCCATGTAACGTTTTCCCAGCATATAGACACAAATGGTACTGCTCCTGACAAAGTATGGCTCGATTTTCTGTGTGAAGACAACGGTATCGGCATGAGCACAGAATTTCTAAATCGGATTTTTATCCCGTTTGAGCGGGTTAACAATACCACTATCAGCAAAATCGAAGGCACAGGACTGGGAATGTCTATTGTAAAAAACCTGCTCGACCGCATGAATGGCGAAATTACTGTAGAAAGCGAGGAGGGAAAAGGCAGCCGTTTTCATGTATCAATTCCCTTTTCACTCGCACAGCAGCAAGGTGCGCGCAGCCTGCCGACAGCAAAGACCATACTGCTTGCAGAAAAAACACAGGCTCGCGCAGAGCAAATCATTGACTGTCTCGAGGAAAGCGGCATGAAAACCATCCATATCAAAAGCGGTATAGATGCCGTTACTTGGCTGACAGAAGCACAGTATGAAAATCACATGCCCTGTGCCCTGCTGCTCGGGCAAGAACTTGCCGACATGCCGGTTCTGGAAATGGCATCCCACGTGCGCCATCTTGCCGGAAAAGATTTTCCAATCATATATGTTGCGGAGGCAGACTGGTCACAGCTTGAATATCGCGCATCACGTGCCGGCGTCAATGCCTTTGTCCCATGTCCGCTCTTTAAAAGCCGACTTCTCTCGACCTTATCTGACCTGACGTGCGATGGGCAGAGCAAGCAGGATGATTTTGCCGGAAAAGAGGCAGACTACAGTCAATACCGCGTTCTTCTGGTCGAGGACAACGAGCTGAACCGCGAAATTGCAACCGAAATGTTATCCATGACTGGTGTGCAGATTGAAACAGCTGAGAATGGACTTCAGGCAGTGGAGACCTTTGCAAAAGCCCCTGAAGGCTATTTTGATTTGATTTTCATGGATATTCAGATGCCTGTGATGAACGGATATGACGCCGCACGAAGAATCCGCCAGCTTCCAAAGAATGACGCGGAGACGGTCTGGATTGTCGCCATGACAGCCAACGCTTTTGTCGAGGACATTCGACTGTCAAGGGAGGCCGGTATGAATGAACACTGTTCAAAACCTGTCGACGCAGATCGACTACATGAAATTCTGCGTAAGCAGTTAAAAAAATAAAATCCATCAGTTACATTGGAGGAGTGAACTATGCAGCCATATCAGGAAGAATATATCTCGAACTTAAAAGATATTGCTGTACTTACGGCACATAAAAAACCCGAAGGGCGTTCCTACGAAGTTTATCGGGAAGAACTGCACAAATGCAGGAAACTGACAACAGAAAAAATTGAGCGCAACATGGAATTGCTTCGCGACAAGCTTTTCCCTCTGCTGGACAATATCTTTGCCGCCAGCGAAACGCAGCTAGAAGACCTTGAGAAGTTCTCCAGAGCGCTTTTAGATGGGAAAAACGAACTAGACAGCGGCCTGTTCTGCCAAATCCACCGCGCGCTGCTCGCCCGCGCAAGATGCACCAAAAACAGGAACGCGATAATCCGCCATCTGTACTGGCTAGGTATCGGTCTGCACAGCACCTGCAATAAAATGGTTGGTCTCGAACTGTCAGATTCGCAGAAGTATATGTCCCAGATGCGTCTTTGCTTTGCAGAGGCGGCAGCATATCTGAAATATTACGATGAGATAGAGGACACAGAGACAAGAGGATTCATCCTGCGTTCACGCGCCAATATGGCGCTGGGCCAATTTCAGTCCGCAAGCGCCAAAATCCGCCTGACAAGGCAGACTCTACAAATATTGCAGGACGAAGGCTACCGCGAGAAAGCTCCTGAACTCCCCTGGGACAGATTTGTCTATATGACACACCAGCAGATGACCTCCTCAATATCATATTGCCGTGATAATGATATGACCGCTTTAGACGTAACGGCAATAATGGAATCCGCTCATATCGTCCACCAGCGGCGGATTCAGGAGGCAGTCAGCAGAAATGAAAAGTCGCCTGTGAAATCGGCTTTTTCTTGTTATGCCATTGAGTATTACTGTGGCCTTAGCACCATCGAGCAGCTGCTCGGCAAAATGGAAGTCTTGATGGATTCAGCGGACACTTCCTCCTTCACACCGGACAGCATGTATGCAGTCATCTCACTTCCCGCAATTTACTGTCAGTATCTACGCGAATATCCGGAACAACTGCCTGGGCGGGAGGATTATCTGGCTGAGCGCTACCACAAAATAATTGCATATGTTGAAACTTTTCCCAAAAAAGATACAAATGAACAAATATTCTATTTTCTCAGACAACTTTCTACTACATTTATAGAGACCAAACGCAGTATATCTTACGGAAAATTTCAGCAAAAACTGCTGCTATACTTTGCTCCCCATATTTACATACACTCCCAGGTTACAGGCAAAGTAGCTTCTGTGTTCTGTGATATCATTATGGACGAGGATCCGACATTTTTTGATGATATCGAGCATATCCGTCTAATCAGCGACCCTGTTAAGAAAAAACAGGAAGTGCTGCAATATGCCATGAACTGTGGTGCATTTCACGACATAGGAAAAATCAATTTCATCAATCTCTATTTGCGCACATCCCGACAGTGGTTTGAGGAAGAATATGAGATTGTACATCTGCATACCGTAGTCGGCGCAAGCCGCCTAAATGCCTGTCCATCCACACAGCATTATGCAGCCATAGCGCTGGGACATCACAGCTGGTATGACGGCTCCCACGGTTACCCTGAATCCTACAAGCGCTTAGAATGCCCTTACCGGCAAATGGTAGATGTCATCGGTCTGATTGACTGGATTGATAACATGCTGCATTCTTCATGGCTGTATGGACACACCCGGAAAAGCTTTGACGAGGTTATCGAAGCTGCCATTGCGCTTGAAGGCAAGCGTTTCTCTCCGCTTCTGACTGCATGGCTGCGCGACAGGGAAGTAACGGAGAAAATCAGGCAGGCTGGTATTTCTGCCCATCTTGAGGCATATCATCAGCTATATAATACTTATTCCGAGAAAAACAGATAAGCGGAAAACACATAAGAACAAGGGTTATTTTTTATATTTGTTTCAGAAGGCAGACACATTCGCAATGTTCAGTAAAACTGAACATATCAACCGGCCACGCCTCCTCCGCAAGATATCCTTCTGTGCGGAACCACGTCAGATCCCTGCCGAGTGTCTCGGGATTACATGATACATATACGATTCTCAGCGGTTTTAGCGACACCGCCGCCTTGACAAATGCCTCAGTACTCCCGCTTCTGGGCGGGTCCATAACGATTACATCCGCCCTTTCCCCGTTTTGTGACATTTGTGTCATATATTCTGCAGCATCTGCTGTAATAAAATGAATATTATTTATGTTGTTTCTTCTGGCATTTGCCTTTGCATCCTTTACCGCCTGTGCGTTCAGTTCAATCCCTGTCACATGACCTGCCTTTGCGCTCATGCACATTCCGATTGTACCGATTCCGCAGTACGCATCAATCACACGTTCCTTTCCTGTCAGACCTGCCGCCTGTATCACTTTTTTATACAATACCTGTGTCTGGGCCGAATTGACCTGATAAAACGACGACGGCGATATGCGGAACCGCAGTCCCATCAGCACATCTTCAATGTATCCCTGCCCAAACAGTGTCTTTTCGCGGTCGCCAAGTACCATTGTTGTCTGTTTGTCGTTAATATTCTGCACAATCGTAGTAATCTCAGGATGAATCCTGCGTAACTCCGCCACAAAATTATTTTTGTGCGGAAACTCCGGCGAGGCCGTAACCAACACTACCATAATCTGCTTTGTGGATGCACCCTTGCGCACAAGGATATGGCGCATCAGCCCCCTTCCAGTATCTTCATTATATACCCACAGCCTAAATGAGCTGATTAGCTCCGTCACCGTCCTGACAATTGCCGATGCCTGGGCGTCCTCTATCAGGCAGTCACTGACTGGTATAATTGTGTGCGTCCCCTCCGCATATGTTCCGGAAGCTACCTCATCCTTTATCCTTCCAAATACCGCATGCACTTTATTACGGTAGTGATATGGATAATACATCCCCGCCACATCATTGATTTTGCCGCAATATTTTCCAATATGCACAGCAACCTGTTCTTTCTTTTCCGCCAGCTCATCTTCATAGCTTTTTTCCCCAATATGGCAGGCGCCACATTTCACCACGTAAGGGCACTTTTGCGGCTTTTTATCCGCCATGTCCAATTTTCCCATATAAATCCCCCATTCTTACACAGTCTGCGAATTTGGGCGTAAGTAAGCACAAATTTACCCTGCGAAAATTTATTTTACAAATAGAACAGCCCAACCAACTACTCCCTGTAATTGAAAAAAACGGAACAGCCCTTTGATGACTGCCCCGCATTATTCCACACTGTATTATTTTCTTACCTTTGTATTATAGTTTCCGAAAAGGAACTTAAACACTGCAATGATTACCAGAAAACCTGAAACATAACCGATAACCTGCTGATCCTTCTCATCTGTTCCTTCAAGCGCCGCATACATCTTAACATAGCTGTTTCCAAGGAAAATAATCTGTACCACTGTGGACAAAAGACCAAGAATGCTGCCAAGGAAAAACTGGCTGACAACCTGAAGAACGATCCACAATACCCACCAGAACTTATAAAGCGATACCGGAACAGATATAGAACCGAAAAGCTGAACATCATCCTGCTTTCCTGCTGTTGCTGCATCCGCACATGCATACCACTGTGCAAACGGTATCCACGCCATCCATGCCTTGTCATACCCCATCGCCTTAAGCGCCTTCATGTGTGCCAGAGATGATACAACATAACACACAACCAAGATAATTAACACAAAAATCAGATAAGCGCCAAGAGCTGCCAAAAGTGCTACTTGATCCATTTTTTTACCTCCTCATAATGAACAGTATTTTATTAAACAAATGTTGCGTACAACAAATTCTGTCCGCCTGCATGACACAAAAAACAACACAACTGCCATTTTGCAAAACATCAGCACTGTAACATGCAGAACGGCACACAATCAGTGCACATTTGCTATGATATACCATTTTTCGCGTAATGTCAACATATGTTGACAATTTTTTTAATAGTTTTTTTATATATTGGTTACAATTCACACCAACTCCAGTTTTCATCAGCTTATAAGTTATTGAGGTGTGAATTATAACAGATTTTGCACACAAAATGCTAAAAGGCAAGC
>JAIECJ010000066.1 GCA_029068555.1 Lachnospiraceae bacterium | reverse complement strand
TTTGGCATTGGAGAGTTCAAGACGGGATTCAGTATGTTGGGAAATGTTGTGCCGCTTGTGGCAATCCCGGTTTTATTCGCCCTGTCTGCGTGGCTCTGTTCGGCGAGACTGTCGCGGGTAAGCATTGTGGAACTGATATCGAAGGATGGGGAATAGGGAGTTTTTATACTGGCGGTCGAAAAGACTGACCGCTCAGTATAAAGTTATGCACACAGCCGCATAAGGAAATATGCCGCTTTGCGGCTGCGGCTGGCGCGATACTCACGGCAGATTTCATCTGTCGTAAGTATCGCTTATAATACATGGTAAGGAGATGTATCTGGCAGATTATAGACAATCATAATAGCGAATAGGAGGAAGTACAGGATGGGCTATGAAATGAAAAATACGGTAGAAACAAGAGAGAAAAAGGAAATTGTACAGGAATTTCTGACAGGAGAGCGGGCGCTTTTTCAGGGAGAAAATCTGCGGATTGTGGATACCATTTTTGACGATGGGGAATCTCCCTTAAAGGAGAGCAGGAATATCGATCTGACTGGCAGCATGTTCAAATGGAAATATCCGTTGTGGTACAGCAGGGACATAACAGTGAAAAACTGCAGTATATTTGAGATGGGGCGTGCCGGTATCTGGTACACAGATCATATCCTGGTGGAGGATACGGTCATTGAGGCGCCAAAGAATTTCCGGCACTGTCATGATGTCCGGCTGAAAAATGTCAATTTTGTGAATGCGGCGGAAACACTGTGGAACTGTGACGGTGTGGAGATGGATCATGTGACAGCAAAGGGAGACTACTTTGCCATGAACAGCCAGAACCTGACAATAAAGAATTTTACACTTGTCGGCAACTATTCTTTTGACGGCGTAAAAAATATGGAGATTCATAATGCAAAAATGCTCTCCAAGGATGCATTTTGGAACAGCGAGAATGTGACGGTATATGATTCCTTTATTTCTGGGGAATATCTGGGGTGGAACGCAAAGAACCTGACGCTTGTGAACTGTACGATCGAAAGCCTGCAGGGAATGTGTTATATTGATAACCTTGTGATGAAAAACTGCAAGCTGGTCAACACAACCCTCGCCTTCGAGTATTCCACAGTGGATGCTGAGATTACCAGCCGGGTGGACAGTATCCTGAATCCCACTGGCGGCACCATCCGTGCGGAGCGCATCGGCGAGCTGATTATGGAAAAAGACAAAATTAATCCTGACAGGACAAGGATCATCTGTAAGGATGTGCTGAAAAAAGCTGTCTGAAAGGAAACTGTTATAAAAAATCTGTTTTAAAAAGGCTGTTATAAAGAAATTTATATAAAATATTTGTTTTAAGGAAAGCGGGAGAAAAGGGTATGACCTACGATTTTAATACATGGATAGACAGACGCGGCACAAACAGCCTCAAGTGGGAT
>JAIECJ010000065.1 GCA_029068555.1 Lachnospiraceae bacterium | reverse complement strand
TTGCACACAAAATGCTAAAAGGCAAGCATTTTGGCGCACGATTCCCACTACTTTGGTGTAGGTGTGAACAGTAACCCCTGACCAGCGTTCCTATACCAGCTAGAGCGTGTTTGAAAAATCATTCCTGCCATCTATACAACGATACATACGCGTCGTATTCACTACTTTGCGTGATATCTGCACCAAATTCAGTCACTGTAAGGCATTGCCCTTTATGCCTTTGACCCATACGTCTCCTTCATTTGGCGTAAAATATTTTTCTGAGCGTGCTGTTTCACAAACGCAGGCGCAGCGGTGGCTGCTTTCAATATCACCTTACTTTATATTGTTTCACAATTTAAAGCTTCTCAATCGGCTGGAGAATGGGTTATGGCAATCACTGTGCTGACCAGCTGCCACGCGATGCTGCCCTCCCGCAGCATGGACAGTGCATCCTCATATTTTACCCACTCGGCAGCGTCGACTTCACCCGACAGGGTAAAGTCCTGTTTGTCGACGGCCGCACGAAATCCAAGCATCAGCATTTCTTTTTTCCCATAAGGATAGCTCTTTATGTATTTCAAGGATTTTACGTGCAAACCAAGCTCCTCACCGATTTCGCGCATCACTGTTTCCTCGGCGGATTCCCCGATTTTCATAACTCCGGCGACACATACATGGCTGGTCGTCGAAACATAATCCTGACGCAGCAGTGCAACCTCATCATACTCGTTTACAACCGCCGCAATAATGCTGGTCGTAAACATATCCCACAGCGGAATCCCGCATTCCGTGCAGTATGGAATCACACCCTCGTCGCCAATTTGCTTCATTTCCGCTTTTTGCCCGCAGTGGGGACAATATTTGAATCGCATATTGATACTCCCTTCAACAATATCTGAACATTAACCGCCACGTTTCGCATATCCTTTATGATTTCGCAACAGCTCCTCAACCCTGTCGGCAGAGATACCCCGCTTTTGTGCATACTGCAATAGACTCGCAAGCTCCTCTACTCCTATGTTCCGGGCGCAGCCACTGCAATGGTTTCGGGCAGTCCGCCGACTGACATCGCCCTACCACTCATTAATATTGGGCCTGGGCTCTCTCCACCACTGCTCAAAATCCTTCGTATATCGGGACAGTATATTGCCGATATCCTCCAGCTCCTGATAAGTCGTAATCTGTCTGAAAAGATCCACAAACGCATCTACGTCTGACAGTTCCTGCGACTTTGCCGCCTTTTTGCCCAGGCTGGCAAGCTTAGCTGTCATCTCCGATATTCTTTCCACAGACTCCTCCAGCCGCCGGTTACAGGGAAACAGGATCTCATGTTCCTGCAAAACCATGCGGTAAATACTATAGAGTACTTCGTTGACCGCATGGAGCTTCATGTACCCGTCCAGCGGGCAGGATTTCAGAAAATAATAATAATTCAGCCAGAAATCCGCATAGAAGGATCGCATTTTTTCCTCTTTCTCCTGCTTCTGAAAAATCGGTATTTTCTCAACTAGCTGCGGAATGTCCGCGTCTTTTGTAAACAGCACCCTTGCATTTATGAATGCATTTCTTGCCGGTTCGCTTCCCTTCTTCGCCGCATCCTCCAAAAAAGATTTTGTCATATATTTGATGTCAAAATAGCCGCCTTCGTAGGTGCAGTGACCCTCGATTGTCTCTGCCGTCATATTGCGCTGCACCCGAAGTGCATACGCCGTGTCCGTGACAACAACCATCGCGTCAAGGTCAGAGTCCGGGCGCTCACAGCCTTTTGCGACAGATCCGCCAAAGATTACCGCGATGACTTCCTCTCTGCCTGAAAAGTAATTCTTTAGATTTTCTAATGATTCCTCGTGATGCTTGTACATGCTACCCCCATTATTTTTATTCATTGCCATGTGAAAACTCGTCCGATCCAGACTTTACTCCTCCCTGCATTCTGTGGTTTGTATCACCAGCTCCTCAAGTTCTTCCATCGTCCCTCGGAATACATTCACATCAATATACTTCTGGTCGCCTGCATACCCGTCCAGCATGGCGGTGTCCATATACTGCCAGAAGCTCCACTTGTTGCCGAACAAGACTGCAGGCGGACAGTATATGCTGCGCACCCACAGCGGATAATCCTCAAATTCCCCCTTGATATAGTCATTGTAAACGGTAAAGGTCGTGTAAATGATGGGCTTTATCTGATAGTGCTGCTCTAGTGTATCCAACATCGCCCCAAGATTTTGTACCACCTCCGCACGCTCTGGGGGATTGCTTCTTTTATCGCCATAATATTCCACATCTATGACCGGCGCCAGCTTCCCGTCGAGATTTCCCACGGTCTCAATATAGGAAGCAGCCTGTTTATCGCCCTCGCTGTCAAAACTGAAAAAATGGTAGGCTCCCAGATACAGATGCGTCTGCTCTGCCGACTGCCAGTTTTCTTCAAAGCGGTCATCTATATGGGTGCTCCCCTCGGTCGCCTTAATCACGGCAAAATCAAGATTCTGCTGTGCCAAAATTTCCCAGTCGATTACCCCCTGATAGTGTGAGACATCCACACCATGAACCGAATACTTTTCGGCCAGCATTGGATTAATCTTGATATCCTTGCGCAAAATCAGTGTTCCCGCCGCGATAACTGCTGATGCAAGCGAAAAAAATCCTGCCGCCCATATCACTCTCTTTCCGGCGGATTTTTTTACGCCAGACTTCGCCTTATTCAATTGTTCTGTGTCATTCAAATTGATATCCTGAATCGCCGGATTGTCTATCACCGTTTCTTCTATTATCATTTCTTCTATTGTCGTTTCTTCTATACCAAATGTTCCATCTATATTCTTGTTATACTGTTCCATATGCACCTCTGATTTCTGCCAATAATCCCATTATAACCATTATACCCTTAGCATAAAACAAATTTGCATCATTTTTGCATCTTAGGCGCTAATAATTCCATATATTACATCTTTTCCGGCAATCGTTTCTGCCTTTGCTTCTGCTGAATGCACGGCAGGCATATTTGAGAAAATTCAAGTATATTATCCCACTTTTTTCTTTCAGGAATTGAAAATAACCTGTCGTATACTATCTTCTTATACAGCAACGTCCATGACGCCTGATTTTTGTATAATCCATTCTCCTCCTGCGGAAAAAAGTATTATAACATCCATTCCGATTTTCAACAATACCCAGAATTGTCCAAAACTTTTCCTTGCTTTTAGACTGCTCTGGGCATTGTTTTATCACGCGAAAGACGTTACTATAAATACAACCCTTACTTCGCAAATAATTAAAAACAAATTTGGTCTCTCCGAAGACTGACTACATCAGGTCATGCGGGACTGCAATGCGAAGGCAGTACCATTTAACATGGCTTGATGTTTTTGTCACTTGCGCAAATGTTGAAAAAATCTTCTT
This sequence comes from Lachnospiraceae bacterium, assembly GCA_029068555.1. GTDB lineage: Bacteria > Bacillota > Clostridia > Lachnospirales > Lachnospiraceae > COE1. Next base: position 30,420 of record JAIECJ010000065.1, on the reverse strand, counting down.
CTATTCCGCTTCCCCAAGTCTTTCTGCTCTAATTCTTTTCCACTCCCTTACCGAAATAATTATTACAGGTAAAACAATGCAAAACGATCGGAATATCATTTCATTCATAATAAATTACTTTTCCATGTCCTATCAAATTCTCAACCAAGCCAATTATTATATCATTGGATCCAAATTTGATCAATGCCCAGAGTAGTCCAAAAAGGAGAAAAAGCTTTGGACTACTCTGGGCATTGTATTCTATTGCCGACAGCGTTATTATAAATACAATCCTTACTTCGCAGACTATTTTAAAACAAATTCAGTCTCCGACCAGACTGACTGCATCAGACCATGCGGAATTGCATCGCGAAGACAGTATCATTTATCATGGGTTGGTGCTTTTACAAGTATAGGTTTAAACATTTTTACATGCTCGCATGCACTTTTGTATTCCGTTATAGTATTTCGTGTATGCAAAAGTGCATGTATTCCCCTATAAGATTTTATATAGAGTGAAGTTCCGGGATAGAAACCAGTCAAAATATTTTATGAAAGAAGGATGTACCTATGAAAAACATGATGAAAAAATCTATGAATGCTATCTTATCACTTGCGCTTATTTTAACACTGAGCGCAACAATTGTTATTCCTGCTGCAGGCGGCGGAATTTCTACCATGAGCGATGATTTGCCAGTTCTCGAATTTTATATCTAGTACAGTGAAAATTAAGTTTTGGATAGTTTGACGCAGAATATTTTTCTGAGAGTGCTGCTTCACAAACGCAGGCGTAGCGGTGGCTATGTCGAGACTTGGGGAGTATTGCTCTCAGGAAAATAGGCAGGTCAAACTGACAATCACTTAATATTCACTGTACTAGAGCGTGTTTGAAAAATCATTCCTGTCATCTATACGCCCCACTTTGCGTGATATTTGCACCAAATTCAGTCGACGTAGCCCGCTACGCCTCCTTCATTTGGCACAAATCTACCACAAACTGTAACGCACATCTGGCAGAAAGCATTTCTCAAACACGCTCTAGAGCATTTTTCAAACCCGCACTAACTATAGCCCGCTAAAAACACTCCTTTTATCATACTTTGTGAAGATAAAGGGAGTATTTTTTTGAAAAAACATTGCACGGAAATCAGCTGCACCGCAGGAAAACTCTACCGCAAAATAAAGCTCTGGCGCGTGTTTGCAAATATTACTATTTAATTTTTTTACTAATTATCATTTCCAGAACGGTATTTTTACTCATCTGACACAGCATCATGCACCTTTTCAGAAATTTGTCCCCTTGGAATCCCTGTCTGACTGGGATTCTATTTATTATACGCTGTTCATAATTCCACACATTATTGTACAAGTTTGCCGCAATTAAATTCATTCTATAGCAGCATACACTTTCTCTCATGGTTCGCAGGCTAATCTCGTCTGATTTGTCATATTCCCCCATATCCCCATATACATTTGCAATATTTGTCATAATTGCTTCCCACACAGCAATATGCTCTGAAATACCATCTTCTTCCAAATGTTCACATACTTTTATCAATGCATCATAAGCCGGACACTCATCAAAACTGCCCGAATAAATAGCAATATTAAACAAACACAGTATTTCTGCATTTGTCAAATACTTTATACAGTCCTTTACTGCCACTTCATATGGCATGGTATATTCCAGTACCTTTCGGAACTGTTCTACTGCATCGTCTCTTGATATGTCTCCTGTCCCAACTTTCATGTTAATTTCTATTCGTTCCTGAAACTGCCTGTTTATCGGATTATCCATAGATATATACTGCCTTAGCTCGTCCAGCAGCTTCTCTGTTCTGTCAAAATCCCGGTTATTGGCACAGCGGATTACCTCGTCGACTACTGCAAACACCCGCACATCCTTGGTGACAATCTGCCATCTCTGATACTCCCCAGACAGGTTCAGCCGCTCAAAAAGCTGTTTCACAATCTCCATCTGCGGCTTTGTCCGCCCTGCCTCAAGTCTGCCGATCGTCTTTTCAGAACAGATTCCCTCACAAAGCTTCTTCTTGGTAAGCCCCAGCATCTCACGGCGGCGTTTAATTACATCACTGATGCAGTATGCTTCTTTTTGCTGATAGAGATAGCAGGAAGTTTCCATCCTTCTGTTTGTCCCGCACAAATCATGCACGAACCCAAGTGCATCCAGCCATTCCTCTGTTGTTTTGATCACTTCTTCGAGCACGTGTTTTGTCCTTTCTCCCCTGCTGTCCCCGACATCCTCCAAAAGCCATGTCATCCCTTCCTTTCTGATTTCAAGAAGTTCCCAGAAATAATACATCCTTCCTGCCATGCGCAGCTGCTCTATTCCTACGTTGCAGAGCCGCAGCAGTTTATTCCAATCCCTGTTGCTGTTATCCATGCTCTGATACAGGTAGCAGACTACCTTTGGATAGATTTTCACATAGCTGTACGTGTCAAAAATATCACTGTTAATATATCGCAGGATATCCTCGCACCGCCATGCAAGCCTGTTCGGATGACAGTAATGCTCATACTCCAATATCATATCCAGTTCCTGTACAGAAAGGCATAGTTCATTCACAGACATCTTGTCAATATCCGAGACCGTCAGCTTCACTGCCTCCTCGCATAATTTTGCTATGACTGCCTGATCCTCACCGCGTTTCTTCATCATCTGTACCTTCATGACCAGCTTGAATTGTCTGCCAAGCTTCCCCTCTTCCTCGCTGGCATCATCTTCATTGTCATAGTAAGCCAGCAGTTCCTCTGCTGTCTGGTAATCTGATTCCTCAATAGCGCTCACAATCTGCTGTCTCCGTTTCCAGACAGCGTAATCCTCACGAAACAGAAAGTTTTCATACCCATCACTGCACACGCCGAGTCTGGCAAGAATCCTGTCACGAAGCTCCTTGCTTAGAAATCTTTCACCCTTTTCCATTCTTCCCATCATACTAAAAGAACAGATGCCCTTGCACAAGGATTCCAGTGTAATCCCCTGTATTCCCCGTGCTTTTCTGATAAGTGATGAAAAATCCCACAAATCCAGTGCCTGCAGTTCATAGTATTTTTTATTACCTTCCATCCTGACCATTCCTCTTTCGTAAAGCAACGCATCAAGTATCGCTTTTACAACTTCCCATAACAGGAAAAAGCCTGCACACGGCAGACTTTCTCACAATTTTATAAATACTTCTTTAATACATCAACCTTATCCAGTTTTTCCCAAGGCAAATTAAGGTCGTTGCGGCCAAAGTGACCATATGCTGCTGTCTGCTTATAAATCGGCCTCCTAAGGTCAAGCATCTTGATGATGCCCGCTGGACGAAGGTCAAAGTTTTCGCGGACGATTTCAACCAATTTCTCGCTGTCAAGCCTTCCTGTTCCAAATGTATCTACATTAATAGATGTGGGCTGCGCCACACCAATCGCGTACGAAAGCTGAATCTCACACTTCTCTGCAAGTCCTGCCGCGACCAGATTCTTTGCCACATATCTTGCCGCATATGCACCGCTTCTGTCCACCTTAGTGCAGTCCTTTCCAGAGAAAGCTCCGCCGCCGTGACGTGCATATCCACCGTAAGTGTCCACAATAATCTTACGTCCTGTAAGACCTGCATCACCGTGTGGTCCGCCAATTACGAAACGCCCTGTAGGATTGATAAAAAACTTGGTATCGGCATCAATCAGCTCCTGTGGAAGTATGGCATCAAATACATGCTTCTTAATATCCTCATGAATCTGTTCCTGTGTCACGTCCTCGTCATGCTGTGTGGAAAGAACAACCGCCTCAAGTCTCTTCGGTTTTCCGTTCTCATCATATTCGACTGATACCTGGGTCTTCCCATCAGGTCTCAAATATTTCAAGATACCGTCCTTGCGAACCTTCGTAAGCTGTAATGCAAGCTTATGTGCAAGGGAAATAGGATAAGGCATATACTCCTCTGTCTCGTTCGTCGCATAGCCAAACATCATCCCCTGGTCACCTGCACCGATTGCCTCAATCTCGGCATCACTCATCTTGTTTTCTTTAGCCTCCAAAGCCTTGTCAACGCCCATGGCAATATCTCCTGACTGCTCATCTATTGCAGTGAATACCGCACAGGTATTTCCGTCAAAACCATACGCCGACTTATTGTAGCCGATTTCCTTGACTGTGTCGCGCACAATCTTCGGAATATCGACATATGCCTTTGTAGTAATCTCACCTGTCACCAGCACAAATCCCGTACAGGTCGCTGTCTCACAGGCAACACGGCTCATCGGATCCTGCTCCATCAGCGCGTCAAGAATGGCGTCGGATATGGCATCGCACACCTTGTCAGGATGTCCTTCTGTTACTGATTCTGAAGTAAATAAAAGCTTCTCCATTTGTATTTTCCTCCTAAAAAAAATCCCGCTCTATTCTGTCTGAATAAGCGGATTTCATGAATATCACTGATAATCAAATCCTCTTATTGTTCGACCTATTTCATAATAGTGACTCGCTCAGGTTGGCACCTTCCATATCGGGGTTGCCGTGGTTTCTCAGGTCCTTTGTACCTCCACCACTCTGAATAAGAGATTCGTTCAATATTGAATTGTCATATCAGATATATCATATACTGATTTAAATGACCTGTCAATAGAAAAAAAATAAATTAAATTATTAAATACGCCGATTTTGCCTAAAAACAAAACCAGCGTATTTATACATATCACTATTTATCCGACCTTTAATTTGAATTTCTGGAGTTCTTTTTCGGACTCCACTTTCTCTATATGAGCGCCAAGATTCTGTAGCTTCACCTCAAAATCCTCATACCCGCGCTCAATGTACTTAATATCATCAACTGTACTAAACCCCTCCGCTGTCAGACATGCGAGCACAAGTGCCGCTCCTGCCCGTAGATCCGGCGCTGTAAGGTTTGCACTGGTAAACTGCTCCACACCTTCTATAATCGCAGTATTTCCCTCAACCTTAATGTTCGAACCCATCTTTGCGAGTTCATCCACATACTTGAAACGGTTGTCAAAGATGCTTTCCGTGACAATGCTGGTTCCCTTTGCCAGCGCCAGCGACACAGATATCTGAGGCTGCATATCTGTCGGAAATCCCGGATACGGAAGCGTCTTTACATGCGTATTTTCAAGCCGTTTTGACGCCACCACACGCACTGCGTCATCGGACTCCTCAACCTGGCACCCCATTTCGATCAGTTTAGCGGTTGTAGACTCAAGATGCTTTGGTATCACATTTTTGACAGTGACATCACCTTTTGTAATTGCCGCGCCAAACATGAATGTACCCGCCTCAATCTGATCTGGTATGATAGAATACTCTGAAGCATGCAGTTTCCTGACCCCTGATACTCTTATCACATCTGTCCCGGCACCTTTGATATTCGCCCCCATAGAATTCAAAAAATTCGCCACATCAACAACATGCGGTTCCTTTGCAGCGTTCTCTATGACGGTTTTTCCTTCCGCCAGTGCAGCTGCGAGCATAATATTAATCGTAGCGCCAACAGACACTGTATCCAGATAGATGTGTGCACCTTTCAGCTGCTCTGCATCCGCAATTATCAGCCCATGCTCAATCTTAACATTTGCCCCTAATGCCTTAAAGCCCTTGATATGCAGGTCGATTTTGCGGCTGCCAATATTGCAGCCTCCCGGAAGCGCCACTTCCGCATGTTTATACTTTCCGAGAAGTGCACCAAGCAGATAATAGGAAGCTCTGATTTTCTTGATATAATCATCCTCAATGACAAGTCCCGATATCATGGATGCATTGATCCTCACCATATGCCTGTCTATTCTGTATACAATGACACCGATGCTTTCCATCGCCTGCAGCAGTACATTGATGTCCCTAACGTCTGGTATATTGTCAATCACTGTCATATCATCTGTCATAATTGCCGCGGCAAGCACCCCCAATGCTGCATTTTTCGCACCGCCGATTTCAACTTCACCAACCAGGGGAATTCCCCCCTTAATTGCGTACTGTTCCATCGTTCACCTCATATTTTCCTGTGGCTGTCCATCCTGTTTACCGTTATACGGGCAGCACATTCAACTATTCTTATTCAAAATCAATTTACCTTATCATTATCTATCGTTTCCATCATTTCATTGTTTCATGCCTTTCAAGCAAAGCAGCATAAAAATCGAACTGCTAAACTGTTACGATTATATACCTATTTTAAACATTTGTAAACTGCCAGACTGCTCGGTAAATTTCATTAAAATTTCAGTTTTTTGTAACTTTTAACGAACCTCCTTGTCAAACATCTCGGTTTTCATAAGTAAAAATATCCTAATTCAAGTATTTAAGCGGATTAACAGCACTTCCTCCGATGCGAATCTCAAAATGGAGATGCGGTCCTGTACTTCGCCCCGTATTTCCGCTCAGCGCAATTCTCTCCCCCTGGGACACTGTCTGCCCTGCTTTCACTAAAACCTTACTTAGATGTCCGTATCTTGTCTGTCTGCCATCAGCATGGTTGATATACACCGCATACCCGTAACCGCTTGCCCAGCCTGCATGCACAACCGTACCAGCATTCGATGCCACTACAGTCGTTCCGATAGGAACCGCCCAGTCAACCCCCTTGTGGTTTGTTGATGCTCCCTTTGTCGGAGCGCTTCTGGCGCCAAAACCGGAGCTCAGTCTTCCGCCGGAAATAGGTCTTACATACGTTGGTGGTATCTTAGTACCACGCTCAATAATTTTGGGCACCGCCTCGGCATACACCTGTTCTTTTAAAATTTCCCTTCCGACTTCCTGCCCGTTTTTGTACTCGATAACAGCTGCAACCTTACGCCTTCCAGCTGACGGCTCCTGCAATGTTACCCTTTGCGTCGTGTACCATTCATCATTTGGTATATACTGCACTTCAGCCTCATAATCCTCCGTGTATACCTGCTCCTCCTTCCACATAATGGACAGCTCAGGTTCCGGAACGGTAATAATAAGCTCCTGATCCACACGAATCATCGTATTTTCATCCTCAAGGGCGTCATTGATAGCAATCAACTCATCCATCGGAATATTGTTGGTGAGACAAATCTGCGAAAGCGTGTCGCCCGACACTACCTTGTAGATAATCTGTGTTTCCTGCTCTTTCGTCACAAGGTTTACAGCTTCCTCCACGCTGATGAGCTCCTCCTCAAGCAGATACGCCTCCACCACTTCAATTTTTTCCGCATAGTCAATATCCGTGAGCCCTGCATTGTAATCCTCAAATCCTTTCTCTACCGCAGGCTCTACTGCCGCAAACATTTTCTCCAAATCCGAATCAATGCCGGCAGACGCATTCAGCGGATCTTCTTCCGTCTTCTGCTCTATCGGTGTGATAACTGCCTCAAGCACGTTAATCTCTCGGTCACTGTCCAGTTCCAGTTCCACCTGGTACTGGTTCTGTGCATCATATGGCGACAACGCCTGCTCCAGAAGCTCGTGCACATCATCATGCGATCCCAGATTCACTGCAGTCTCATTGACTTTTACCGTATAAGATCGGTGAAGTGTCTTCCGTATGCTCTCCTTCATCACACCTGTCATATTTGCCACAACAGTTTCCTCATCATCTATCGGAGCCCAGAGCTTTTCCTCCCCCATCAGCTCAACCTCTGCATCCATAAAAACCAGCTCGCTGCTCCCGCTCGCCGCAACTGCCTGACGCCTCGCTGTCATCAAAAGTGCATCAAGATTCTCTGTGGAACCCAGTCTTCCTACTTCGGTACCATTTAATTTTATTGTATAGAAATTATTTCCTGTATGCTGAAAAAGCTGCATTGATGGAAACAAGAGTGCACACACCGCCAGTGTTATAGCGGCTGCTTCAATATAACACAGCTTAAGTCTTTTGTAATAACGCATATTAATCCTCCATGCCTTTGCGGCATAATTCCCAATGAAAAACGCTGTTTATTGCGCTTCTCCAAACATTTCGCAGGAATTTGTGCCCTTGCACAAATCTGCCATATGAAATCTTTGAACAGTATTCTATTGAGTCATATCATTCATTTTAACAGTCTTTTCATATATTGTAAAGGGGGAAGTCCGCGTCCACAGTTTGTGGGAGAAAAGGCAAGCATTTTGGCGCATGATTCCCACTACTTTGGCGTAGGTGTGAACAGTAACGATTTGCGCCAAATGAAGACGGCGCAGGGCAAAGGCATAAACAGCAACGCCTTACGTCAACCGAATTTGGTGCAAATATCACACAAAGTCCGTGAAATAGCGTAGTGGTTGAGATCACTGGCTGAACTGTACAACCAGAAAAGAATATGCCGCTTTGCGGCGCAAACACGCTCTAAGTGACAAAAATATTCAAAATGAGCTTTTGGTTTCCGTAATTGTGATAGCTGTGGGAATTTGATACGTCAAGCTTTATGGCATGGCTGGCAGACACTTCATAAGTCCCTTCCTCAGTTTCAAGCGTCAATGCCCCTTGTACCACTGTGATATATTCACAATCTGCTCCCTCCCCCTGAAAATGTCCGCAGCTCCCGCCTGGTTCTATTCTAACCTCATACACCTCGAATCCCCTATGCCTGTCATACGGAAAGACCGAACGCACCTGATATACGCCTTCCTCGAATTTGTATATTGGAAGTTTATCATTATCTATAATAAGTACAGACTCTTTCCGCGGATAAATCAACTCCTCAAACGATATCCGTATTCCCGTTACTATCTTGGCAATTGTAGCCACTGTAGGGTTCGATTCCCCTCGCTCAATCTGTCCAAGCATACTTTTGCTGACCCCTGTGCGCTCAGCCAGCATATCAAGGCTCATATTTTTGGACTTTCTGATTCGCTTCAGATTCACTGCTATGTTTTTATCTAACTGGTTCATGGTTTCCTCCTTATCAGGCCATCATTGACGGGAAAGAAAAAGCACCGGCTTTTCCGAGCAGGAAAATCCGATGCTGCATCTTCGCGGCAATCATATATGTACTTATTAAATCTATAATAATAATTCAAAGGGAAAACGTCAAGGCTTTTTTTGCACACTATATCCAAATTTTCCCAGCTTCTCTCCCAGACTATAGTATTCGCCGTGGCTGTATACAATCGGTCTGGCATCCTCTAAATGAAAACGCCCTTTCTCATCCATGTATGCCTCATCCACATGCACCGCTACAACCTCCGCAGTGAACAGATCATGTGAACCAAGCTTCTCCACATGCACCACCCTGCACTCAATATTTACCGGACTCTCGGCGATGCAGGGCACCTTCACCTTGTCGGACTGCATCGGTGTAAGGTTCACTGCTTTCCATTTGTCAACATTCCTCCCGCTCCGCACACCACAGTAATCTGTGGCAAATGTAAGCACATCTGTAGTCAGATTAATGACAAACTCCCCTGTTTCCATAATCATATGATGCGAGTACCTTGATGGTCTCACCGAGATACATACCATCGGCGGATTGGTACAGACCGTTCCAGCCCATGCAATTGTAATAATATCGGTATTTCCTTCCTTGTCCGCCACACTTACCATCACTGCCGGCAGCGGATAAAGCATGTTTCCAGGCTTAAATGAAATCTTTGCCATGTCCAGCTCCTTATTTAATGATTCCCGTTATCGTCAGCGCCCACAAAATAACACTGACCACAGATGCTGCCATTGACAGGATACCGCATACCATCACTTTGTTCATCTTCGCATTCAGTTCCATTTTCAGTTCGTTTTTGTCATTCTGTGCATTCTCGGTGCTGCGCTTGATTTCATCAACCACGACTGCCTGCACATTTCTGTATACCTTGACATTTTCCTTGTGTACAAAGTCATCAGAACGTTGAAACTTATTCTCAAGAAGCTCTGTTATGGCTGTCATATCTGCCTCTTTCTTCAGTTCCCCTGCGCGTTCCTGCTCAATGCGCTCTTGCTCCTTCCGCTCAAGTTCAGCTTCGCGGTTCCTTGTCTGTTCATCCGTCAAATCCCGCAACGCCGCGATAAGCCGCTGTTCGTCCTCCTTCATACTCTGGATTTTTCCAGCATTGTCTCCTATCATGCGGTCGAGCTTCTCAGACAGCTCGGTATTTTTGTAATTCAATTTCCTCATTTCCTGAAGGATTTTCTCATATTCCGACACCTGCAGCTGCAGACGCTTCATTTCCTCTGCCTCTGCCTGTGAGTTTGCCTTTATCATCTCCTGTGCACTAAACTTTTGTGCCAGCTTATCCATAAAATTGTCCATGTGCCGTAACCGTACCTTTCCAAACGTAACTCCCATACCCCTACTTGAAAAAAGGGGTGTATCTTAAACTATATAATGCCCATTGTATCATCAAATCCACTCTCTTACAACAGGATTCCAGATTTTTGTTCGTGCATCGTCAAAAACATTTGTATAATCTGCATATAATATTTTATATTTTATCCGCGTGCCTATACACATTTACAATAAAATTACATTTTGTTCATATTTTATTCATAATCAAATGGTAATATTAATACATAGCAAACGACAATACCAAGATGTTTCATTACACATAGATAAATTTTTTCATAATAGCCCCGGTATCTCTCTTTTATGATTGATATCGGGGCACTCCTCATTTCTGGTGCTGTTATTTTTATAAAGGCGCTATACTAAAGACAGCGCCTTAACCTCCTCATTGAGTGACAGCATCTTTGCGTCGAGCTCTGACACCATCTTTGCACATTCGTAGAGTTCTGCTTTGATGTGTCTTGGGACATTCACATCAAATTTATAGTTAATCTTATGCTCCAGGCTTGCCCAGAAATCCATCGCCACTGTCCTGATCTGTATCTCAACCTTTGCATCCACACGTTTTTCTGATAAGTAAATCGGAATAGATACAATCATATGATAACTTTTATATCCACTTGCTTTGGGTTTCTCAATGTAATCCTTTACCGAAATAATATTAATATCACTCTGTCGTTCGAGCATTTCTGCAATGCGGTAGATATCTGTCGTAAACGAACATATAATACGAATGCCGGCAATGTCATTGACATACCTGACCATATTGTCAATTGTCGATTCATATCCATGTCTCTTCAGCTTCTTTACGATACTCTCCGAAGTCTTTATCCTTGATTTGATATGTTCGATCGGATTGTACTGGTGTACATGCTGAAATTCATCGTTCAGTATCTCAAGTTTTGTCCCAATCTCTTTTAGTGCCGAACTGTACACAAGAATCACTTCTTTCCAGCTATCCACATCAGAGCTTCCGTTTCCACTATATTCCATCTTGAACATCTCCCTTATTATAAAACCACCCAGCCGCTCTAGAGCGTGTTTGAAAAACATTCCTGCCACCTGCATAACGACGCCAAAGCGTCGTATTCATCACTTTGCGTGATATTTGTGCCAAATTCAGTCAACGTAAGGCATTGCCCTTTATGCCTTTGACCACTACGCCTCCTTCATTTGGTACAAATCTCCCACAAAATGTGACACACATCTGACAGAAAGCATTTTTCAAACACGCTCTAGCATACCATATTTTATATTTATTTTGTATAAATATTATATAAATTTTTTAAAACTAAGAAAAGCTGTATCATAAGACTTTTTTATATGATATACTAGAGCGTGTTTGAAAAATTCACACATAAATCCAATACAAAATAATATACGCAAGGAGATATATAAATGTTCAGATTATGGGCAAGAACCTTTAAAGACAACCATATGCTTCGAGATACCGTGATTTGTGATGACAGTTCCGAAACACGCACACACAAGGTTTTCCATGCAGTCGAGGAAGTCTGTTACCAGTTTGATCTCGGCAAACCAATATGGCTTGATTCCAATATCGCCGATTTTAAACGGCACAGCAAGACACGCTTCCTGGCAGACAGCTTTATAGAAGACATTGCGTTTGATTATTTGGAAATATTCGTTATTGAAGAGGACTGAAATGTCCTCTTTTTCATGCATTTTTATGATTGACATTGAACACAATAAGGAGTAGTATTATAGTAAGGTTTATGTAGTTTTGAATACTATATTATATTTACCCAAACACTTCAATTGGTTGTATTCGTTATCAGATATAAAAAATGTGAATGGAGGAGAATTATTATGCAGTTAACAATCAGAGAACCCGGAAGCGCAATCACACATTTCATCGCATGCCTTATGGCTGCGATTGCCGCACTGCCGCTTATCTTAAAAGCACATGGAGGACTGGCTGCTGTCTCCCTTGCAGTCTTTGCCGCCAGCATGATACTGTTGTACGGGGCAAGCACATTGTATCACAGCGTTAACGTTACCGGAAAGGTTTTGCGCGTATTTCGAAAAATCGACCATATGATGATTTTTGTGCTGATTGCCGGTTCCTATACACCAGTATGTCTCATCGTTCTCGGCGGAAGCCTGGGATATTCCCTGCTGGCTCTTGTATGGGGCGTCGCCATTGCCGGTATGCTTGTAAAGGCACTTTGGATTACTTGTCCGAAATGGTTTTCCTCCATAATCTACATCGCGATGGGCTGGTTATGCCTTCTGGTTTTCGGCACACTGTGGAGCACACTTCCCCATGCAGCTTTCGGATGGCTCCTTGCAGGCGGTATCATCTACACGATCGGCGGCATTATCTATGCATTAAAGCTCCCTGTTTTCAACGCACTCCACAAATATTTCGGCTCACATGAAATCTTTCACCTCTTTGTGATGGGCGGAAGCATCTGCCATTTTATCTTTATGTACTGTTATGTTGCTTAAGACATGTCAGGCATGTTTTTCTTCCGCCTGATATTTATCCCCCGGCAGGAAGTATTATCCCTTCCAGGCTGATATTTTCCTCTCGGTGCCCATGTTACACAAAAAATCGAGCGTACTACCGCTCGATTTTTTGTGTAACACATTCTGTCTGCTTTACTGTTCCATCTGTTTCCCGAGAAATCCGGCCGCGGACTGTGCAAGCTTCATCTCAACTTCATTCATCTCGTCGCCCGCGCTGGCTGACAGAAGCACGACCGCTCCAATCACATCTCCCTGCGTGATAATCGGTATAATTACCTCATGCTGGTATTCTTCTGCCTCATCCTCTGTAACAGACACATAGTTTTTATCGCTGCGCGAAGTACAAACTGTCTCCCGCGAGTTCATTTTTTCTTCAAACGCCTTGCTTACAGACTTTCCAAGCACCTGCTTGCTGCCGCCGCCTGCCGCCGCTATAATCTGATCCCTGTCTGCGATCAGCGCCAGATGTCCTGACACCTGCGAAAGACTTTCCGCATACTGCTTTGCAAAATTTCCAAGCTCGCCGATTGGCGAGTATTTTTTAAGGATAATCGCACCCTCATGATCCGTAAAAATTTCAAGCGGATCGGACTCCCTGATCCTCAAAGTCCTTCTTATCTCCTTAGGTATGACAACGCGTCCCAAATCGTCAATCCTACGCACTATTCCCGTAGCCTTCACCGATATTTCCTCCATTCCCAGTAATTATTAAGTTCATGATATTCATCAGACTGTATTGCTAGTATTTGTATATACTGGATTTTTATTCATTAAAAGGCTTTATGATATATTGCGTTAACCCATATGCAGAAAATTAATGAGAAGAAGCCATGCGACACCGTAATATGTCACCACTCCAATCAGGTCATTCACCGTCGTAATCAACGGCCCGGACGCAACTGCCGGATCGACATGGATTCTTTTAAAAAACATAGGTACAGACGTTCCTACAATGCTTGATATGGTCATCGCCATTAAAAGCGCGATTCCGGCACAAAGCGATATTGCAAACGCATACTGCGGTGTCTTCGCCTTGAATAGGCACAGGTACGCGCCTATAAAACCAAATGACAGGATTCCCAGTATCAGACCATTTGAAAATCCGATGCGCATCTCCTTAAAAACCATCCCAATCTTTTGCTTCGTCTCAAGATTTTCATCCATAAGAAGACGAATCGTAACGGCAAGCGACTGTGTCCCGACATTACCCGACATGCCAAGAATCACAGACTGGAAACTGACAATGATGGCAAGCTGCGCGATGACACCCTCGAACAAGCTTGTCACAGTGGACACGCACATACTTAGTCCCAGAAGAACTATCAGCCATGGCAGGCGCTTTTTGATACTCTCACCCAGCGATTCCTCGAACTCCGCTTCCTCTGTCATGCCGGCAAGCTTTGCGTAGTCGTCACCCATCTCGTCATCCACAGCTTCGACAATATCCTGCGAAGTGATGACACCAATCAGCTCATTCTTTTCATTTAATACAGGAATAGAATCCTCCGCGTAATCTTTTAAGCGCTCAATACAGTCCGATATTGTTTCATGGTCTCTCACATACGGGAATGAATGCGTTATCAGCGACTCCAAATCCATATAGTTTCTCGCGACAATCAAATCCTTCAGGTCGATCGCTCCGTAAAACGTTCCGTCGTCGTCCTCCACAAAAAGCGTGGTAATATTATCATTCTCCTCCGCCTGCGCAATCAGGGAGCGCATCGCCTGCTTGATTGTCAGGCTTCTGCCAATCTCGATAAAATTCGTAGTCATCCTACTGCCGATTTCATCTTCCTCATAGGAACAAATCAGCTTGATGTCCTCTATTGACTCTTCGTCAATCAGCTCAATTAACTGTTTCCTGGTCTCCTCATCGACTTCCTCAAGAACATCCACCGCATCATCAGCATCCATGTTCTCAATAATATCGGCAGCCCGCTCGAGCTCAAGCTCTCCAAGATATTTGCCCGGATCCTCCAGATAGGCAAATATCTCCGATATTCTCTCATCATCGAGAATATGATAGAGCACCTTTCTCTCATTCTCATCCAGCTTGTCAAGTGCATTTGAGATATCATTGTCATGGTAATTTGTCAGCTCCTGCGCGAGTTTATCTCTGTTATCCTCGTCCTTGATTAATGCTACCAGTTCCTCAATATAGTTTGGTTCGTTTAAAATTTCATTTTCCAAATTAACATCGCCCTTCTATTCTTTATTGTTTCCAAAACCATTTGGGCGAATCATCTTTTTATGCCAAGAACAATCTGCCGTCATTTTTCACACTGCAATTTTAGACATAAAAAGAACACTGTTTCCCGTGTGTTCACCCATATTTTGCTGCCCGTTACCGTCACAACTGTCCATAGAGCTATACACTTCCTCTCCAGTGTTCTTTACATTCATCACTTTTTATATTATATTCCAGTTCACCAGCACTGTCAAGCGCTTATAATTCTACACATGTTTGAACCGCCCTACCTCATTACTCAGCTGTTCCGAGATCTCCTGATTGTTAATCGTCTGCTGATGAATCTGCGACATTGACGCCACCAGGCTCACAGCACTCTCCGCAACGTTAGTCACACCCTTTGCGCTTTCGTCAACCGCAACAGAAATGTCATTCAGCCCAGTTGTCATTGCGCTGATTGTCTCATGGATCTCCCCTGTATTTTTAGAAAAATTCTCTATCAGGTTATTTATGCTGTCTGCATCGCGCTCATATTTTTCTACAACCACCACAAACTCATCATAATCCTGCAATACTTTCTCGTCCACGAACTGAAGCATGGTCTCTGCATTGCCCGCAAGCTTTTCCACTGCACTGATCACCAGATTACTGATATTCTGGATATTATTTGCCGTGTTTGCACTGCTGTCGGCAAGCGCCCTGATCTCGTCCGCAACGACTGCAAAGCCCCTCCCTGCCTCACCGGCTCTTGCCGCCTCAATAGATGCATTTAAAGAAAGCAGGTTTGTCTGGCTAGTAATATCAAGAATCTCCCCTGTCAGCTGCTTAATCTTTTCCACGCTTCTGCTTTCCTCGAGCGCCTCGTTAAGCATCTCCCGTATCTCAATAATTTTGCTGCTTGTTCTGTCCTTTCCGGCAATTGTATTCTGGTGCATTCTCCCAGCGCGGTTCTTAATCTTCTGTACCAGTTCCACTCCGTTATCCACACTGCTGTTCATATTCTGTACTTCCTGAAGCACTGTATCGCTTCCCTCTGCAATCTGACCAATCGTGGCTGCGATCTCCTCCATGCTTGCCGACATCTGTTCCATCGTCGCCGATATGTTCCCTGCACTTTCGTTAGAGTTCTGGACATTCGTGCCAATATTGGATGTCAGTACATCCATATGTTCCGACTGCACCTTTATGATGTTCATGATGCCCTGAAGCTGCTCTATAAAGTTGTTGATGCCGTCAACAAGCTGCCCGACTTCATTCTTTGACTTTACATGGATTCGTTTTGTCAGATCCCCCTCATTATTGCGAATCCGGGAAATAATATCATCCAGCTGGGCGCCGGCATTTGTCGCAGGAAGTGCAATATGCGTAATGCTGAACAGACTTGCAATCACCATCAGAATCAAAAAAATAATGAGAAACAAAAGAACGATTCCTGTATAACCGCGCATGGAAGCGATCGTTTCTGTAACCGCCGCCTGTGAACGCTCAGCAAGCAGCGCGTCAAACTGTCCCTCCACCTCTGCCAGCACGAGAGACTGCGGACGAATCTCGCCGGAAACCGCACTTGCCTTCTCCATATCACCCGCAAGGAAATACTCCCCAATCTGAATGGTTTTATCCTCAATGACCTGTGCCTCCCTGCCATAATCGTTTATCAGATCGTTCAGTTCCCCGTCCCCTTCCTGTTCACACAATATACGCATCTCATCAATAATTGCTGCAATCTGCCCTTTGCGCCCCTGCACATCCTGCGCAATTGACTCGGCAGCCTCCCTGCTCGGAATCATCGTAATCAGGTTTGCAGACGATTTGTCATCATCCACAACGCTAACCAGATTCTTATTCTTTTCCTGCAGCGCCACATAAATACCCGCAGTTCGTTTCACTGCCGCTCCTGCATTCTGAAGTGCGCGTATACTCAATATCGAAGTAACCGCAAAAATAGCTGTCAGCATAACCAGCAGCGCAATAATCCTTGGACCCATCTTCCCTCTCATAAATAGTTCTCCTTTCATTACCCGCCCATAGTCAGAGCGTGTCTGAAAAATCATTCCTGCCACCTGCATCACGGCATCAAAGCATCGTATTCGCCACTTTGCGTGATGTCTGCACCAAATTCAGTCGCGGTAAGGCATTGACCCTTATGCCTTTTCTCCTCGCCCGTCTTCATTTGGCATAAATTCCCGTAAGCGGCGACACATATCTTGCAGAAAATATTTTTCAAACATGCTCTATCAAGTGTATTGTACAAAATGTCCAAAACAATTATAATTCATTATATTTTCACTGTCAATGTGCCATATAAAAGGTATTTAAAAAAGTGCAATTTTTACTATAGGACATTTAAAATCACACTTTTCCATTAACATAAAATTAAATTATCTTCTTAATATCCAAAAGGGAATCCGCCACTGCATACAACAGGGGGGCGA
The DNA here is from genome assembly GCA_029068555.1 of Lachnospiraceae bacterium. GTDB lineage: Bacteria > Bacillota > Clostridia > Lachnospirales > Lachnospiraceae > COE1. The sequence goes on along the minus strand of JAIECJ010000065.1, from coordinate 13,092 downwards.
TCTCCTCGTCCGGCTGTGTCAGATCCGGAACCATCACTGGCTTACAGCCCGCTGCATACGCTGATTTGATGCCGTTTGGCGAATCCTCCACCGCAATGCAGTCCGACGGCTCCTCGCCAATCTGCGCACATGCATAAAGATAGACATCCGGCGCAGGCTTACCCTGATCCACCTGCTTTGCACTCACGATCTTGTCAAACTGCTTCCGGACCCCGATCTTCTCAAGATGCTGTAAGGTGAGTGTGATCGGTGTCGCCGTGGCAACTGCTGTCTTAATGCCTTTTTCATGTAAAAAAGCCAGTATCTCATCAATACCGGGCTTTTTCTCCAATCCGTATTTTTCAAGCCGATCCGCCACAAGTCCCCTCCGGACTTCACGTATGGCAAAGTAATCAAAGCGCTCGCCAAAAATGTCCTTCATCATTCTGGCTGCAAGCTGTGCGTCACAGCTGCGAAGCATCAGTGCATGTTCTCTTTTAAAGTCAAAACCTGCCATGCGCGCTGCCTCACACCATGCTGCATTGTAATGTTTTTCCGTATCAATAAGTACTCCATCCATGTCAAATATTACTGCCTTAACCATATTTAACCTCGTATCTTACAACCCTTATATCAGAAACCGTAAAGAAATAACTTAACATTATTACAATATTATTTGTTTACCGTTCCTTATTCACTACGGACAGTCCCTGTCCTGCCCGCTGCACACTACTATGCCTGTCTGGCATGCAGAATCTCGTCTTTCGGCACTTCTTGATTCTGCTGTATCAGATTCAGCAGCGTGATATAGTTGCGTATCATCTCCCTCACGGTTGTCTCCTCCCCATCCAGAGACTTACCGTACTGCTGTTTTAGGAAATAGATGTAGTCATCGTGCTCAAGTCCCGGTGTATACTCGTATAGCTTTCCATGTATGGCTGCAAGCTTTTCAAGCAGAACATACATTTCGCCCGGATTTAGTGCAGACAATCTTATCACTGGGGATGCCATATCCCTCATTTTAATGACACCCTCCTGCTCAATGCTGGTTTCTATCAGGCGTGACTTCAACGGTGCAAAACTGTACACCCCACGCACAGGATCCTCCATCGCTTCCTTGGTCACGCTGATGATGATGCCAAGATGGGACGCCTTCCCCTGCAGTGCATCATTATAAATCGACAGAAGCTTATTGTAGTTGTATTCCCTACCCACCCGGCTTGGAATCTCGTACAGCGACGCAAGCTCATCCATGCACACATACAGTCCCGCATATCCTGCTTTCACCACAAAATCAGCGAACAGTTTGATAAAATCATACCAGTTATCATCGGTAATAATCAGATTCACCCCTAAATCTGTCTTTGCTTCCGTTCTGGTCCTGTACTCCCCACAGAGCCATCGCAGCGCTTTTTTTTGCTGATCCACATCACCTTTACGGTGCCCCTTATAATAGGATGCCAGCACTTTACCGAAGTCAAAACCATTTACCCGCTCCTCCATCGAAGACGTAATCTTGTATATCTTCTGGCTCACTCTTACATCAAAAACCTCATGTCCTGGTACAAGTCCCTCAAATTGTACCACTTCGTTTTCCAGCGTGCCTATCCACTTGTCAAGAATAAGCTGCAGCGCTCCGTTATCAGGACTTGCATGTGTCGCCATATTCCGAATCAGTTCCCTGTATGTCGCAAGTCCCTGCCCCTTATTTCCGACAAAGCGTTTGTCCACAGAGAGCTCCACATCCGTTACCACAAAGTTTTTTTCCATCACATGATTTCTGAGCGCATGCATGAGAAAAGTCTTGCCGCTTCCGTATTTACCTTCTATGAAACGGAATGCTGCCCCTCCCTGCTCTATAATGGATACGTCCTGCAAAAGTGCCTGAATCTCACTCTTTCTCCCCACTGTAATGTATTCAAGCCCTACCCTGGGAACGACCCCGCTCTTTAAGGAATTTAACACTGTGGCTGCAGTCGCCTTTGATATTCCGTTGTCCATGCAAATCCTCCCTGCTGCCAATAACTAATTACACCGCTTTCATGAAGTTCTCATTTCATACCACCTTGAGCTGTGACTGTACAAAATCTGCATCTGCCCTGATGCGCTCAAGGTTTTCCAGACTGAACTCAAAGGCCAACGACTCCCTCTCATTTTCCTTGTTCAGTCTCTCAAATGCCTTCTCAATCATAATGACACGCTTCTGCTGTCGAAGTGTGGCATAAATCCTCTTGTGAATCTGGTCGATACTTTTGTCATAATCCGTCTCGTAATCCAGCAGCTCAATCATCCGGTCTGCATCATACGGATAAAAATCTGTCGAACACATTCTGCCCACAGCCCCTTTTCCTGTAGGAAAAAATGTTCCCATAGACAACTCGCCGCCGCACAGATAAACCATCACCATCGGTCTTTGCAGCAAGCCAGCAAACACATCCGTAAGCAAATCCGGTGAAATTTTCTGTTTGAGATTTACTTCAAATATCGACAATCCGCGTTCTCTGACAAGTTCCATCATATCCCGTATACCTTTTTTGTCCACCAGATGATAGCTCCACTCAACGCTCTCAACTCCAGCCTCAAAGACACGACGACACTTTAGATTGTCAATTTTCTGGAACAACGCATCCAACGGCATTCCCTTATCGACTTTGTACTGCTTTGGAATATTATATCTTCCCTCGCTCATCGCAACATCCACCCTTTCACACTCTGAACGTTAACCAGTTATGTTAATCTGTTCAGGTTTATTATAATATATTATTTAAATAATTTCTACAATTTGTTTTATTTTCCTCTAATTTTGTGAAATGTGTCTTGTCATCCCAGAAAAACAGGCATAAAACAGAGGAGAAAATTGTCACATTACACATATTTCCCCCTCTGTTGATATACTGACAAACTTTCTGAATCTTTCAAAAATTGCCGCTATAATTTACATAACTTCAGTTTTTTCTTCTGTTATTTACTGCCTTGTTATGTCATCCAGCTCCTTTTGCAGACGCTCCAAATCCTCCCTGATGGCAATATGCTGCGGACATACCTGTTCGCACTTTCCGCACTTGACACAGTTCTTTGCCTTTTTCGCATCCTCCATTGCCTTTGTCCAGTTCCACCTTGCCTCATCGACATTCTCATAAATATGATACTGGTTCCAGATGCGGAAACACTGCGGTATATCTACACCTGCCGGGCACGGCATACAGTACTGGCATCCTGTACAGCCATTCTGCACCCTGCTGCGCAGTCTGTCCGCCACCTGTGCGATTATATCCTGTTCCGCACTGCTCAATGGCTCAAAGCTGTTAAAAGTTGAGAGATTGTCCTCCACCTGCTCCATTGTTGTCATACCGCTCAGGACAACCTTCACGTTGTCAAAACTTCCGGCATAACGCATCGCCCATGAAGATGTCGATTTCTCTGGGCGCGCTGCCTTGAGCAGATCGTCAATGCCCTCCGCAGGAAGTTTAGCAAGGGAACCACCTTTCACCGGCTCCATGACAACCATTGGGATGCCAAGCTTCTCTGCTAACGCCACACCCTTTAAGGTTGCCTGCGTGTCTTTGTCCATATAATTTAGCTGTATCTGACAGAAATCCCATTTATAAGCAGTAATTATCTCCTCAAACGCTTCATAATCATCATGAAACGAAAAACCGATATATTTTATCTTCCCCTCCGCGCGCAGCTTCTCACAGTACCCAAGAATGTCAATCTCTTTCACCGCCTTCCACCGACCGCTGTTCAGCGCATGCATCAAGTAAAAATCAACATACTCTTTCTGAAGGCGCTGCAGCTGTTCCTGAAAAATGCGCTCCACATCACCAATCGACTTTACCGTCCAGACCGGAAGCTTTGTTGCCAGATAGTAGGAGTCCCTCGGATAGCGCGCAAGCGCTTTTCCGGTTACCTCCTCGCTCTTTCCGTTATGATAAGGGTATGCCGTGTCAAAGTATGTAACTCCAGCCTGATACGCCCTGTCAATCATGGCAAAGGTCTTCTCCTCATTGATACTGCCGTCCGCATTTGTCGGGAAACGCATACAGCCAAATCCAAGCAGCGATGTACTGATCCCCAGATTTTTCATTTTTCTGTACTCCATATAAAATCCTCCTTTATTCTTTCATACATATTTGTATTCTATCCTTCATATTCTGTATCCGCCTCTATTGCCATAAAGGGTTGCGTTACGGCAGCGCCTCATCATACAGCGCCGCCATATCTGTCAGAACTTTGTTCGTGTATGTCATCATAAGCTCCGCTTCCTTCTCTATCAGACCATATTTTTTGTATCTTAACACGAAATTCGGCGTACCTTTCGCAGAAAATTCCAGAACGCCCTTGTACTTTGTCATCAGCTCCGGAAGCCGCTCGACATGCACTGGCGCATATGGTTCCATCAGAAACGTTATCTGACCAACCTTTCCCTTAATTTCTGTCACATACCGCTTGTGTGCCGTGACACGTATCAGCGATATCCGTATCAGGTTCTCGACAGACTTTGGTACCATTCCAAAACGATCCTTCAGTTCCTTTCTCATGTCATCGCACTCCGCCTCATTCTCAAGACTTGCGATGCGCTTGTAAATGTCAAGCTTCTGGACTTCGTTCACGATATACTCCGGCGGGATAAATGCGTCGACATCCATATCAACGTAAGTGCCAAAATCCTCATCTATCTTTTTCGCTCCTTTCAGTGTCTTGACCGCCTCATTCAGCATCTTACAGTACAAGTCATATCCGACTGCCTCCATGTGCCCATGCTGACGCTCGCCCAGAAGATTCCCTGCTCCTCTGATTTCAAGGTCGCGCATGGCAATCTTAAAGCCGCTTCCCAAATCCGTAAATTCACGGATTGCCTGAAGCCGCTTCTCAGCCACCTCCTTAAGCATCTTATCCTTTTTGTACATCAAAAAAGCATACGACGTGCGGTTAGAACGTCCCACACGTCCCCGCAGCTGATAGAGCTGGGATAGGCCCATCGCGTCTGAATCATGGATTATCATGGTATTGACATTGGAAATATCCAGCCCTGTCTCTATAATGGTCGTCGCCACCAGAACATCAATGTCGCCATTGATAAAGTTAAACATAATCTTCTCAAGCTCGTGTTCCTTCATCTGACCATGTGCATATGCGACACTCGCCTCCGGCACAAGATGCGCAACCTGACTGGTGATATCCTCAATGTTATTGACACGGTTATACACATAATATACCTGCCCCTGTCTGGACAGCTCACGCACAATCGCCTCACGCACCATCTCCTCATTGTATTCCATAACATAAGTCTGTATCGGCTGGCGCTCGCCCGGCGCCTCCTCCAGCACACTCATATCGCGGATTCCCACAAGGCTCATGTGAAGCGTCCGCGGAATCGGCGTCGCAGTCAGTGTCAGCACATCCACATCATCCTTAATCTGCTTAATCTTCTCCTTGTGGCGCACACCAAAACGCTGCTCCTCGTCAATCACCAGAAGCCCCAGATCTTTGTATATGACATCTGGCGAAAGAAGCCTGTGCGTGCCGATTACAATATCTACGAGACCCTTTTTCAGGCCTTCAACTGTTTTTTTCATCTCTCCTGCAGTCCGGAAGCGCGACATCATCTCAATGCGCACTGGAAAGTCTTTCATACGCTGCATGAATGTATTGTAATGCTGCTGCGCAAGAATGGTCGTCGGCACCAGATATGCAACCTGCTTGCCGTCCTGAACTGCCTTGAACGCGGCGCGTATAGCAATCTCTGTCTTGCCGTAACCTACATCGCCGCAAATCAGACGGTCCATAATGCGTACGCTCTCCATATCACTTTTTGTCGCCTCGATGGCAAGCAGCTGATCGCCTGTCTCCTCAAAAGGAAACATTTCCTCAAACTCCTGCTGCCACACAGTGTCCCTGCTGAAGCTAAAGCCCTGCTTCTGCTGACGGACAGCATACAGCTCCACAAGGTCTTTTGCCACCTCGTTAACAGCAGTCTTTACCCTTGACTTCGTCTTTACCCACTCCTGCGTGCCAAGCTTGTTCAGCTTCGGTTTTTTCGCCGCGTCCGATGAGGCATATTTCTGAATCACATCCAGCCCGGTTGCAAGAACATACAGGTTACCGCCGTCACGGTACTCTATCTTGATATAATCCTTGACTACCTTGTCGACCTCAACTTTTTCGATTCCCTTATAGACGCCGAGACCATGATTCTCGTGCACAACGTAATCTCCTACCTTGAGATCCGAAAAATCCCGGATTTTCTGTCCTTCATATACCTTTTTCTTCTTTTTGCGCTGCTGTTTCCCAAAAATGTCTGTCTCTGAAATCACGACGAATTTTAACAGCGGGTACTCAAATCCCTTCAGGACAGAACCGTGATAGGTCATGATTTCACCTGACTGCAATGTCCTGTCTGAATCCTCCGAGTAAAAGGCGACAAGTCCCTCGTCCATAAAATCCGTGGCAAGACGTTTCGCGCGCGTCGCAGATGCTGACAGCACCAGCACCCGATAGCCATGCTTTTTAAAATGGTTTAAGTCTTTTACCAGCTCTGCGAAGCTGCTGTTGTAAGAAGAAATATTTCTCGCATTGATGCCAAACCGGTTTGCAAACTTGATGCCAAATCCCTTGAACTCCATGGTAGAAAGTGCAAGAATGCGCTCATTTTCCAGCCGCGCCATAATCTCCTGCACGGGAAAAAGCACTTCCATCTGCCGTGGCAGGATATACCCCTTTTCTGCCCGGTTTGTCATGCTCTCGCGAAATTCCAGCTCCACAGCCCTTGCATGTTCCTCAATGCGGAGCGGCTCATCGAGATAGACGCAGCACTGCCTGCCGCTGAACAAATCGAGAAAGGACATCGTGTCCTCATAAAAATAGTTGATATAGCTGTCCAGGTTGACAAGACTCTGGAACTGTATTACCTGCTCTGTCAAATCGCGCACTGCTGTTTCCAGCCTGTGCGCTTCCTCCGGCTTTGTCTGCTCCCTGAAATGCTTCGCCTGTTCCTTACAGTCCTTCTCAATCCTGCGAAATCCTGCATCAAGTACAGACTGTGACAATATCAGCTCCGCCGCCGGATAAATTGACACTTGTGTCATATTTTCTTCAATGGAACGCTGGCTTAGCACATCAAACGAGCGGATTGACTCAATCTCATCCCCCCACAGCTCGATTCGGACAGGATTCTCGGAAGTAAGGTCAAAAATATCAAAAATTCCGCCGCGTATCGAAAACTGCCCCGGCGCCTCAACCTGATAATTTTTCTCATATCCCATCGCCACAAGCTTACGCGCAAGTGCGCGCTCCTCGATAAGACTGTCCTTGTCGATGCAGATAATGTTGTCCTCTAAAACTGACAGTGGCAGCTGGTGTGCCATAAGGGCTGCAAAAGTGGTGACGATAGTGACCGGATTGCCCTCGAGAATCCTGCGCTGCACCTCGATGCGCTCTTTCGCCAGCTGGTTGCCGTGCACGTCCGCCTGATAAAAAATCAAATCCTTTGCCGGATAAAAATACGACTCACGGCAGTACAGGCGGCAGTCCTCGAGAAGCTCTCTTGCCTTGATATCGCTGTATGTCACAATCAGCTTCACCTCATAGTCCTTGTCAGTGCCAAATACCATGTGAAGCTTCTGCGAATCCACACAGCCGCTTATGCTTACTTTTCCGCTCTTTTTATTCAGAGCCTTTACAATATCTTCGTACTCGCCAAGCTCCCTGAGCGGTGCCAATAATGTGTTCATATCTACTCACCTTTTGACTTTTTATTATACTGATTCATCGCCTCGTCAACCTTGTCCGCAAGCATCAGGTTCACTGCTCCGTCCACTTTCTCAAGGCTCTCATTCATTACCACAAGTTCATCCTTGCTGAAATGACCAAGCACGTAATCCGCCAGGTCGTACCCTTTCGGCTTCTCGCCAACACCAATCTTGATGCGCATAAACGTGTCATTCCCCAGATTTGCGATAATATTCTTGATGCCGTTGTGCCCGCCCGCACTGCCCTTCTTGCGTATACGCAGCTGCCCCACATCGAGACTCACATCATCATATATTACAATCAGTTCGCTCTGTGCATCCACTTTGTAATAATCTGCCACAGCGCGGATTGCTTCTCCGCTAAGATTCATATATGTGAGTGGCTTCACCAGCACCACCTTTGTGCCATTCATCATTCCCTTCCCAATCAGCGCCTTGTGTTTACAGTCCATCACACTGATGTTGTATTTGTCTGCAAGCGCGTCAATCGCCATAAATCCAATATTATGCCTTGTATTTTCGTATTCCCTTGTGGGATTTCCTAGTCCTGCTATGATAACCATCTTTCCATCCTCTGCGTTTTCTTCCTTACCCCTGCCCCAAAATCTGTCCAGAGCCTTAAATCTGTTTTTTAACCACTGCATACTCGTCACCGTTTCTATAATAAGGACACTCCTTATAATGCCGCTCCATCATGCGCACCATGTCGTCCTCGTCCATATTCGCTTCGCAATAATAACATTCGTCTTGCTCGTCATATACATTATATGCACAAGTGTCACAATTTGAACTTCCCATTTTATTCCATACCTCCGCACACCTATTCCCAATCCACTTTGGTATCCCTTTCACTGCCCACTTCCGGCATCACCAGGCGCATACCAGTCAGAATCAAATTTTCATCCGGACCGATAACATCCCTGTTTAAACGGTACAAAAGGCTGTAATATGACGCATCCCCGTAATATTTATACGCGATATTGCGAAGGCAGTCGCCTGGCCGCACTATATACTTGTGGTCAACTACCGTATCCTCCACGTCCTCCGGCATCATATAATGCTGCTGCCCCATATCTGTTACTTTAAAATAATATAGTTCTTTCACCGTCGTCTTGTCCGCCGCTACCTTTTTTACAGCTGGCTTTTGCCATTCAGGGCGGAAATAAATCACACTCCCGTCTTCACATTCCAGCTCCCAGTCCTTTTTGACAAGATACCCATACTCGCCTGACAGACTGCCTTTTTCATCATACTCATAACAGTGAAGCGTTATGTGGTCCTCTGTCGTAATTACTTTCAGTATACAGTTATCGGCATCATCATACTGGTATACACAGTACTGCCACGCCCCTGTTTCATTTGATCCCCAATAGTCGACACACCACAGCTCCTCCATCAGCCGCTCCCCATCATACTCTGCCTGGTATCCGTTTTTAAAAAACAGTTCCTCCGAGTAACCAAACTGGTCAGAACCAATCTCGCGGCTGTAGGCAATCTGCGAGAGAATCTTGCCATCTTTTGAAAACTGGTAATTGCTGACGCGATACATATAACGGTGCCCTACATAATAGCCTGTTCCATATGGCACGCTGGTCGATTTATATTCAATCTCACGGCAGGTATGCGCCTTGTCATCCCACTCATAAACCCGTTCTTCACAGTAACTTCTCCTGCCGCTGAGTATACTGGCAGAATACCCCAGCGCATAACACATACGATTTTTCTTGTCAAAAACTGCGTGTGTCCACTCGGCCATTTCTTCCTCTGAATATCTGTGCTGAATCGCCCAATACTGGTTATATAGATGCCTGTTGACCGGACTATGTCTCTCATCATCTGCTTCAAGCAACTCCAGCCTGTCATCCTTGTCAAAAATTTCGTGCAGCGCCAAATCTCCCTGCTCTTTTGCCACAGCACTGCCCAAATGGCCGTCAAAAATACCCGGACATATCCATAACAACAATACAGATCCTATACATACCATCATGCGCTGCCGCATGTGAAAGTGTCGCTTTTTCATTAGTACCCCATCTCCTATAAAAACAGCGTCGCATTCCTCTTTCGCTGTCGCAATTTTCTATAAGGCAAACAAAAGCCATCCACTGTGAAGGATGGCTTTTTTACCCACATTTCATAAATATTAATAATCCTAAACTTCCTCGTCTGGCTCCAAGAGTGCTTTCTCATAGCTTTCGAGAATCGTTTTCTGGATCGTATCTCTTGTATTGGAATTGATTGGATGAGCAATATCCCTGTACTCTCCATCCGCAGATTTCTTGCTTGGCATCGCGATGAAAAGACCCTTTTCACCCTCGATGACCTTGATGTCATGAACTACAAATTCATCATCAAGCGTAATAGAAACTACTGCTTTCATTTTGCCCTCTTTTGTTATTTTGCGAACGCGAACATCTGTTATTCTCATTCTTTTGTCCCCCTTTTGCAAGTCTTTCACTTTGTTTATTGTTGTACATTAAAGAACATACCGCTCATTTTTTTCCACCACAACTTTAATGCCGGTTTCCCCGACGTGGTGCGAATTTGCCCGAATCGTATCACGGCTCTCTACAATACAGTTTTCAATGTGGGTGTTATCGCCTAGATACACGTCATTTAAAATGATGGAGTTTTTAATGGTACAGTTGTTTCCGACGAATACCTCCTTGAACAGGATGGAATTCTCTACCGTCCCGTTTATAATACAGCCGCTTGAAATCAGGCTGTTCCGAACCCGGGATCCCGGATTATATTTTGCGGGCGGCAGGTCGTCAACTTTTGAATATACATCCGGATACTGCTTGAAGAAATAATTTCGGATATCCTTTTTAAGGAAATCCATATTGGTACCATAGTAGTCCTCTACGGTTGCAATATTTCTCCAATAAGATTCAATCTTGTACCCGTATATTCGCTTTAAATCTTTATAGCGGATAAGGATATCCTGCACCAGATCGTGCCTTCCTTCCTCAGCGCTCTTCTCAATCAGTTCGATGAGCTGTCTGCGTCTGATGACATAGATGCCGCATGACACAGTCTTTGATTTTGCCACCATAGGCTTCTCCTCGAACTCCTCAATACGTCCGTCATCATTCATTCTGACAACGCCGTATCTGTCCACATCTGCATCTTCAGGCATCTCCTTTACGACAACAGTGATATCCGCCTTTTTTGCAATGTGATACTCCAAAACTTTATTGAAATCCATCTTGTACACACAGTCGCCTGTCGCGATCACTACATATGGTTCATGACTTCTCTTTAAAAACAGGAGATTCTGATAAATACTGTCCGCTGTTCCCTGATACCAGTTGCTATTGTCAGGGGTGACCGTCGGTGTAAAGGTATACAGACCTCCCTGTTTACGTCCGAAATCCCACCATTTTGATGAGCTTAAATGCTCATGAAGGCTTCTCGAATTATATTGTGTGATGACAGCAACCTTCTGAATATGTGAGTTGGACATGTTACTCAACACAAAATCAATACTTCTATAACTTCCTGCTATCGGCATGGCTGAAATCGCCCTCTTGTGAGAAAGCTCTCCCATCTTCCTGCTGTTTCCTCCCGCCAATACAATACCTAATGCTCTCATTTTCCCTCTCCATTCTCGCTATTTCAGCAAATTTGAGCACACGCTCAAATTTGCCGCACGAAAAAACTGCTACATATGTTTTTTTCGTGCTAATCGCCCACCTTTATCAATGTCTTGCCGCTGTCCAAAATGCCTCCTGGATAATCTGCCACTTCGGTTTCACCAAAAACCACAGCGTTTTTACCCACTTTGACATTGGCGGGAACGACTGATTTCTCACCGATTGTAACCAGTCCGCTATTGTAGATATCAGGTCTTGTTTCGTTTTCCTTTTCAGGGAGCGTGCCAATCTGCGTATTGCTGCCAATCTGTGAATATTCATCTATGATAGCCTTCTCAATCACACACTTGTCGCCAATCTGTGTCTGGTTCATGATAATGGAATTGCGCACAACAGTACCCTCTCCTATCGTGACGCCGCAACCGATAACAGAATTATAAACCTGTCCATATATTTCCGAACCCTCACCGATAATACAGCGCTCAATCACACTGTCAGGCGCAATATACTGTGGAGGAAGAACCTCGCTCTTCGTATAAATCTTCCAGTACTCCTCATAGAGATTAAATTCCGGAACAATGTCAATCAGCTCCATGTTTGCTTCCCAGTATGAACTAAGCGTTCCGACATCTTTCCAGTAGCCGTTAAACTCATAGGAGTACATCGGGCATCCTTTCTCATGACAGTATGGAATGACATGCTTTCCAAAATCAAGTGCAGGCTGGTCTGCTTTCGCCAAAAGCGCATCTTTGAGCGTTTTCCAGTTAAATATGTAAATTCCCATCGAAGCCAGATTGCTTCTTGGCTTCTCAGGTTTTTCTTCAAAGTCAATTATTTTCTTATTCTCATCCGTAATAACAATGCCGAACCGTTTTGCTTCATCAATTGGCACAGGCATGGATGCTATGGTTACCTCCGAACCACTTTCCTTGTGGAAATCAAGCATCACTTCATAATCCATCTTGTAGATATGGTCGCCCGAAAGGATAAGCACATAGTCCGGATTGTAGTTCTCCATATACTCAAGATTCTGAAAAATAGCGTTTGCAGTTCCCGTGTACCATTCACTCTCACTGCTTTTCTCATACGGCGGTAATACTGTCACCCCGCCGACATTGCGGTCCAAATCCCATGGGATACCGATACCGATATGTGTGTTCAGCTTCAACGGCTGATACTGTGTAAGCACTCCGACTGTGTCAATACCGGAATTAATACAGTTGCTGAGCGGAAAATCAATAATTCTGTATTTTCCTCCGAAAGCAACCGCCGGTTTCGCCATTTTCGATGTCAGGACACCCAGTCTTGAGCCCTGTCCACCTGCCAAAAGCATGGCAATCATCTCTTTTTTAATCATGTCGTCACCCCTAATTGCTTAATAATGGGTTTTGCATAAGTTACGGTATACAATTACAGTCCAAAATTTGTCGGATTATAATCGTTTTTGCATAAAAGCAGACCCTGATTTATTATAGCATACATTTTTGGTAAAGGGAACAACTTTAACACGATAAATGTGAATATTTTTATACATTTTTAACGTATACATAAGTTATATCGGTGCTGTCACAAAAAGATTAATATTTTAACCGGAATTTGTTCTATTTTGTGTTTGTTTAGCATAAAGTATATAGTTTCACATTCGGAACACATCTATAATATTTTTTTGCCGGTTACTGTTCACGCCTACATCAAAGTAGTGGGAATCATGCGCCAAAATGCTTGCCCTTTAGCATTTTGTGTGCAAAATCTGTTATAATTCACACCTC
>JAIECJ010000064.1 GCA_029068555.1 Lachnospiraceae bacterium | reverse complement strand
CACGCAAAGTGGTGAATACGACGCGTACGCGTCGTTATGCAGGTGGCAGGAATGATTTTTCAAACACGCTCTAGTACAGTGAAAATTAAGTTTTGAATAGTTTGACGCAGAATATTTTTCTGAGCGTGCTGCTTCACAAACGCAGGCGTAGCGGTGGCTACGTCAATCACCTTTGCAGGTCTAAGAATTATCAAGATCGTGTCCCTGTTCCGTTTATTTTTGTATTTGGCACAAACTCTTCACAAATAAGTACGACATTCACTGGCAAGTCCGTGAGAAAATGTATCGCAGTGATATGTCATTTCATCATGTGTCATTTCTTTATGATGTTCACAAATTTATCACACTTAGATAACATTTGAAACACAATTTCAGCTTATATTATAACCATAGCAGCGATACAAAGCATTTTAAAATAAAAAATATTTCTTTTTGAAAGGAGATAACTATTATGTATGAAAATAATGAAAACTACTCACAGCAGACTGAATCACAGGGAAGTTCCAGCCATGTCTATCAGGAATACTATTATTCTGCAGGTGCTCCAAACGGCAATTACGGACAGACCATAGATGCCGCCCCCCTCAAAAAACCCAAAAAGACAGGCGGTTTTGGAAAAAAGGCGGTTTCCGTGGCATGTCTTGGTCTGGCATTCGGTGTATCAGCAGGTGCAGCCTTCAGTATTCCGGCATCTCTGGCGGCTAAAGACCTGCGGGCGGCAAAGCTTGAGGTACAGCAGATGCAGGACTCCCTGAATACAACAAACAAGACTCCACTCTCAACGACAACAAATTCTCTTGCAGCTTCCAATGCCGTCCTAAATTCGGACAGCTCAGCAAATGTTGCCGCAATTGTTGACAGCTGCCTGCCAAGTGTTGTATCTATTACAAACAAAGGGGTAACGGAAGTGCGGACAATGTTTGGCACTTACCAGCAGGACGCCGAAAGCAGTGGTTCCGGTATCATTATCGGCGAGAACGATAAAGAGCTTTTAATTGTTACCAATTACCATGTTGTTTCTGGCAGCAATGAGTTAAGTGTGGTGTTCAGCTATGACGAGGACAGCGACAATCCTTCGCTGGTGAGTGCAAAAATCAAAGGGTATGTAGCCGACAAGGATCTTGCCGTAATCTCTGTCTCCCTTGATGAGATTACAGACGAGATGCGTTCCAAGATAAAGATTGCCACAATAGGCGATTCCTCAAATCTCACACTTGGTCAGGAAGTTGTCGCCATCGGAAATGCACTTGGCTATGGGCAGTCTGTAACCACCGGCATTATCAGTGCCCTTGACCGTAATGTTACTGTGTCCGATGACAATGGCGGCGAAATCACAAACAAACTGATTCAGACGGATGCCGCCATCAATCCGGGCAACTCGGGAGGCGCTCTTTTAAATATGAACGGAGAATTGATCGGCATTAACTCCGTGAAAGTTTCTTCCAGCTCTGTTGAAGGCATGGGCTATGCAATCCCGATATCTGATGTACAGTCTATTATCGAAGAACTTATGCTAAAGGAAACAAGAGACGTTGTAGCGGAGGAAAACCGTGGTTATCTTGGCATCAATCCAATTGATGTGACAAATGAGATTTACGAAACTTATGGAATGCCTGTCGGCATTTATATTAACATTGTATATGACAATTCCCCTGCTGCCGATGCAGGTCTAGTCAAGGGAAATATCATCACAAAATTTGACGGTCAGACTGTAAAGAGCAAAAACGAACTCACTTCGCTGCTCACTTACTACCAGGCCGGCGAAACCGTTGATATTATTGCCATGGTACAAAGCTCCAACGGATATGTCGAAAAAACATTCCAGGTTACACTTGGAACCAAAGAAGTTTTCGGTGATGATGCTGAAGCTGCAGAAACACAGCAAAAGCAGCAGCGTGACAACAACGCAGACGATCGCTATAACCCATTTAATTATTTCTGGTCTATTCCTTAGAAAATGACATCCTGTGATACCCTGCACCATTGCAGGCCGCATGGATCCCTTATTATAAAAGTGTTATTTACCTTCACTTTACTTTCATAGTAATTATACAGATTCTTTTTCTACCGTTTCTTAATAGTCATATAAAAAGTGCAGATTTCATATCTGCACTTTTTCGTTTTACAATTCTATTTTTGCCCTTTCGGCAACTGCCGGAATACACAATTGTGAATTAATTGCTTCTGTGCCTTCCACCGCAATGCTTTCCACCGCCAAGCCGATTTTTGCCATCTGCCTTACACCCAGATGCTTCATAAATCCAAAGACCACACCCGCCATAAAAGCATCCTTTGCACCGTTCCAATTAACAGTATTGCCATCCAGTCCATTCATCATCAGCTGTTCTTCGTCGCACGCATAGTACACTCCTTTGTTCTCCATTACAATAAAGACGTTCTTTACTCCGCTTTCCAGGATAATATCCGCCGCCCGCTCGAGGGAATCCTTGTCTGTAATATGTATACCGCCGCTCAGCACCTCCGCCTCCGCCTTGTTTGTAACCACTGCTGTAAGTTTATCTAAAACTGGCAGTAATTTTTCTGCCTCTCTTGTTGACACCGAAGATGCAAAGACAGGCGCTTTACAGTTTTCACAGATGTGTGCGATCGTCTGAGCCGGTATATTGGTATCAAGTACTACCAGACGTGCCCTGTTCATACGCTCCATCTTGGATGCAGCATATTTTGCAGTTAAATTCTCATATATACAGGTGTCCGACACCGCGAGCTTCATATTTCCCTTTTCATCTGTTATATACAGATATGTTGAAGTGTCCGCCTTGGCAGTCTTTAAGGAATCTGTAATGTCAATTCCCAAGTCCTCACAGCTCTCGATAATTCTGCGCGCATTGGTGTCACCGCCGATTGCGGTGATAAATTTCACGTCAACACCGAGCAGCCTGAGATTGTGGGCAATATTTCTTCCAGCTCCGCCAAGAGACCGGATTGTCCTGCCGGAATTGGAATCCTCCTCAATCAGCGTGCCCTCCGGTATCCCGCCGATATCAATATTGGCGCCCCCGACAACAGTACAATAACTTGGTCCGTTTGTCACATATCCTTTTCCAAGGATATACCCTTTTTTCATCAGATTAGAGATATGGACTGCGGCTGAGGAACGGGCTATCCCTGCCTTTGCCGCAAGCTCCTCCTGTGAGATCATCGGGTTTTCCGTTATCCACTGAAATATTTGTGCCTCTCTGTTTGTCATTATAAACTCCTTTTCTCTATCTACTAAATATCTATACAAAATGCCATTATTTGCTATTTTTTTAATGATAACACCCTAAAAAAACGCTGTCAATGCAATATTATGTAACGCACATAACAAAATGTCGTTTTCTTGTTACAATAACAGGTTAAAATCCATTTTTTCATACTCAATTTTCAGTGTACAATCCTCCTGTAATTTGTTATACTTAAATATATCACAATAAACAGGAAAATGTCAGAATAACAGAATAACAGAATTACAGAATAAATTTTCAGGAGGTTTTTATATATGAGCAAAAAAAAGGTCGTTGTCGCGCTGGGACATGATGCACTGGGTTCTACAATCCTAAAGCAGCTTGATGCTGTCAGGAAAACCGCGAAGGCTCTTGCAGACTTAGTGGAGGCGGATTATCAGCTGACAATCACACATAGCAACGGACACCAGGTGAGCATGATTCATAAGGCAATGACAGAGCTGCGCCGGATTTACACAGACTATACGCCCGCCCCGATGTGCGTGTGTTCTGCAATGAGTCAGGGATACGTGGGCTATGATATTCAGAACTCACTCAAATCCGAGCTCTTAAGCCGCGGCATCTCCAAACCTGTCAGCACGATTCTGACACAGGTGACTGTTGACCCTTATGACGAGGCATTTTATGAACCCCAGAAGGCTATTGGCAGATATATGTCCAAAGAAGACGCTGATATCGAGATCAATAAAGGGAACTATGTAACGCAGCAAAAAGATGGCTATCGCAGAATCGTCGCTGCGCCTCAGCCTATCGACATTGTCGAAATCGAGGCAATCAAGGCGCTTTCTGATGCTGACCAGATTGTTATTGCCTGCGGCGGCGGCGGTATTCCCGTTATTGAACAACAGCATATATTAAAAGGCGCTTCTGCCGTAATCGAAAAGGACAGTATCGCAGGCAAGCTCGCATCCGACCTGAAAGCGGACGAGCTTTTGATTTTGACAAGTGTTGATTATGTGTATCTCAACTTTGGAAAAGATAACGAGCAGCCTTTAAGGTCACTTACTGTGGCTGATGCCCACAAATATATTGAGGACGGACAGTTTGGCGAGACAGACATGCTTCCGAAGATTCTGGCTGCGATTTCTTACCTCGAATCTGTTCCCACTGGCAGGGTTGTAATCACTTCCCTTACCAAAACAGCGGATGCAGTCAACGAAAAAGTCGGAACTGTTATTACGGCCTAGAGCATATTAAAACCGGACAGAGGTTTTCTGCCCGGTTTATTTTGTGCCCAGCTCGCTTATCACCAGCAGCATGGCGCCTATTATGATTCCGAAATCTGAGAGGTTAAAAACGATTGTATTTAACCTGACCGCAAGACTTTTCCATATTCGGGACCTGTACTTTTTTGTGTCTATGTGAAAAGAAAAATAGTCAACGACATATTTTCTTTTCAGCCGGTCATAGGTATTGCTGTATGCTCCTCCAAGTATCAAGGCAAGTCCGGCATTCAGCAGACCTTTACCTTTCATACCAAGCGTTACGACAAACATACCCGTCACAAAAGCGCTGAACACAAGCGAAAGCAACGCGACAAAATGCTGGTTCTTATCTCCTATATTCAGCATTGCACCCTTGTTGTGATACTTTTTTATGACTATTTTATTATCCCGGTTAAATTTCCTATCTGCATTTTCACTTTTTTCAATCAAATATTTGAAGAATCCATCCCCTGCAAAAAGTGACACAATTGTCATAATATATGGCATCTCCCTACACCCTTCTTTCAGTCATTGATAACTTATTCTCCGAAGATATGCGCATGGATGTACATAGGAGATATATCACATTGTGCCGAACATCCAGCGCAGGAAACGAACGAAAGCGCAAGCATTTGATTCGTTTCCTATAACGCTATCACAGGCATGGGAAAATGTCAATCCGTGAATGTTTATTATTGGTTGCTATTTGTTGCTACTATTTTGATACGGTTCCCTCTATCACTGTATCTGCGGCATTTCTACTATTCTGAGCCGTATTGTTTTCACTAGAATCTGTCTCGCTGGGATTCGTTCCACTGTTTTCTGTTCCATTGGCATTAGTGTCTGCCGCATTGCTGCCGTTTGTGCCTGAAACACTGGAATTTGTTCCATTATTATCTGTCCCTTCGGTATTTGTGTTCTGGGTTCCTGAGCCAGTGCTGCTAATATTTTTTATATCAAGCTTTTCATGCAGCCCCCTGTAAAACTCCTCCATGGAATCATTAATCTTGAAGTCGTTTGACTGTAAAACCTGAATATACTCTGCAACAATTTTTCCGAGATTGCTGTCCTTGTTTGCATCTGCAAACTGCTGGTAATACTGAAGTGCCTCCCTGTCTACCACATCGTTTGTCTCGCCTTTATAATAGTGTTCAATGCCCTCCGTCTTGTCATACCCTCCGCTGATTGCATTGGTGGCAATTTCCTCATATAATCTTGCAGCCGCATCCGATGACGTGTCATTTGGATATTTTGCCAGATGATGCTCAAACAGCAGGGCACGCTCTAACATTTCCGACAATGTCATATTGATAACCCTTCTATTTTCTTCATCGGACATTACCATTGACGGCGTATCCCCTTCAAGACGCATCAGTTCCATAAAGGCTATCATATCCTCCGGCATATACTGTCTGCTGTCCTCAAGCCTTGTAAAATCAATATCCCTGATATCACTGCCAAAGCCTAACAGGCCAGAAAAAAAATTCTTCACGTCACTTATGGCAGCGCCTGCAATATTGGTATTGATATAGTCAATAATACTGTTGGGGTCGGTATTTTTATCGCCTATCATCGCATCAAATTCGCTATAGTCGCCTGCCGCCGCCCCAGAACCATCCTCACTGCTGCCTTCGCTTCCGCCATCACTGCTGCCGCTCTCATTTGTCTGGGACTGGTCTACACCCGTCAGCGGATCCTTGTTCTGGTTTGTGTTGCTTCGCTTGCCGCATGCCGATATTGACAGCGCACAGGTGAGACAGACTGCTGTGAGCACAGCCTTGTGTGCCATTGCTCTTTTGGTGTTGACAGAGTTCTCTTTTATAAATATCTTTTTCATAATTGTTTCCTCCATAAGATTGCTTAGTTACTGTGTTTGTCTTAGCATTTCTCACTTTCGGAAAATTATGCAGCGATATGTATTTTTTGAAAAATTTACTTCCCAATCCAAAAATCCTCAATACTTATCTTTGGAAGTGACTTTACATCTAAATCATGGTAATTTGATAATGCGCTAGAGCGTGTCTGAAAAATGCTTTCATCGGATTATCCGGTTTCTTTCCCAGCGAATTGGAAAGCCAGTCCATTTTCAATTGTTCAATCACATGCATTCCCATTGTATGATCGGGATCGGCAATGGCTGTATAAAATATGTTCAACTTGATGGTTTTAGAAGTGCACTGGACATATTGTATGTTTAGTGTATTTTTTTGTTTGGAAAGGAGTTTTTTAAGAAATCAAATGAGAAATGGGGTATCGCCAGACAGGAAAAACAAAGGTCATTAACGAAAGACTTACATTAATATTTTATGAAGCAAGCAACCAAAAATAAAAGATAGACCGCCAGCACCACACTATTCCGAACCAAAGAAGCCAAAGACCAAAAGACAAGCATTGTGGAAATATCCTTACTCCATATCCCTTTATATGATAAAAGGACAAGATAGAAAAAAACCAAGCCTTGTGCTAAAATGGCATAGGAAAAAGGAGAATAAAATAAAAATAAATCACAAATTGTACCCCGTTTCTGTCACAAAGATAAAAGAGCATTGTCTAATTAAGTAGGAGGTAAAAATCTATGAATAAAAATGTGAATGAAGAATTACAGGCTTTAGTTGATAAAGCCACATCAGGGGATAAAAACTCCCTTGAAACGCTTATTGCAGGCGTGCAGGATATTGTATTCAATTTATCTTTGCGAATGCTGGGTACATTTGCGGACGCAGAAGATGCCACACAGGATATCCTGTTGAAAATGATTACTCATCTTTCTTCTTTTAGAGGTGACAGTTCATTTACAACATGGGTATTCCGTATTGCTTCTAATCACCTTAAAAATTACAAAAAGCATATGTTCGCCCACTATCCGTTGAGTTTTGAATATTACGGGAACGACATAGAAAACGGGAAAATACAAGATGTGCCGGATTTAACACAAAATGTAGAAAAAGATATTTTAGCAGAGGAATTGAAAATGTCCTGTACAAATGTGATGTTGCAATGCCTTGATATGGAGAGCAGATGTATTTTCATATTGGGTACAATGTTTAAGGTTGACAGTCGGATTGCGGGCGATATTTTGGAAATGACCCCGGAAGCGTATCGTCAACGACTTTCCCGAATACGCAAAAAAATGGCAGATTTTTTAAGTGAATACTGCGGAGAATATGGCAGTGGCAGATGTAAATGCAAAGACAGGGTGAATTATGCAATACAGAGCCATAGGCTAAACCCGTTACAGTTAGATTATATGGCAGCTACGGAAATTCCTATTCAAACTATGATAGATGTGAAAAATGCCATGGAGGATATTGACGATTTATCGCAGGATTTTTCGTTCTGTAAAACCTATCAGTCGCCCGAACACATGAAGCGCATGATACAGGAATTTTTAGATTCCATGCAGCTTTCTATTATCCAAAAATCATAAAGGAGATGACAGACTATGAATACACAGCTTATTATTGATTATTTATCGTCATTAAGCATGAATAATAACCGTGAATGGTATCATGCAAACAAGGACGATTTTAAAAAGGCGAATGCCGAATTTGAAAAACTATTGCAGGCATTGATATTGGAAATCGGAAAATTTGACAACAGCATTTTACATAACACCCCCAAAGACATTACGTTTAAGATTGTAAGGGATACCCGATTTAGCCACGATAAGTCACCATATAATCCTGCGTTCCGTGCCCACATTTCCTCAAAAGGGAAATTGCCTGTTCCTGTCGGCTACTATCTCATGATAAAACCGGGCAATCACTCATTTTTAGGTGGCGGATTATTTGCAGATATGTTTAAGGACGCAACAGCTATGATACGGGATTATATTTCCCGAAATGGTGAAGAATGGGAAAGTATTATCCATGAGCCGGATTTTGAAAAGTATTTCACTGTACAGGGAACAGAATTAAAGAATGTTCCTGCGGGATATGAGAAAGAACACCCTCAAGCAAGCTATCTGAAATTTAAGAGTTGGTATCTGGAATACTCGTTAAAAGACGAAGAAGTGAAAGATGTAGAAGCATTTCTTGAAAAAGCAGTAGGACTGTTCCAAATCATGAAACCTTTTAACGACTATTTGAACAGGGCACTTGCGGATTTCCAAATGCCGACAAGATAAAGAATAATAAAGCCACACGAAAATAACAACTATAAATTATGTTATGCCCCATGTGGGAGAAAGGGGGAATCATCTATGCCTTGCACGGAAGCATACAGAGAACACATCATGTATATGTTCAACGGCTATTGGAAGACCGTCATGCGCTTTGCGGCTATCAACGCATGGCATGACAGGAGCAGACGGCGGCAAAAGGAAATATCCCTTGAATACCTCACAGAAGAAAAATTTTACCCTTTAGGCACGACAGACGAATACAAAATCCTCGCTTGCGGCACTAAAGGTATTGAGGGAAGCCCACACAGAGGAATCCGCCATTTTCTTAGAGCAAGATTCTACCACAGTACCAAATTTCGCCTATCGGATCATTTTGTCCTGCGGGAATCTTGTTGGGGTTGCCACCCCAAGCCCGCCTTTTTGCGCTTGCGCCGCTTGAAAAAATCCCCGGACGGGCATAACCACAGCGGCAACATCCATGTGCATATCGTCATAAACAGCCTGCGGATTGCGGAAGTGCCGCTACTGCCCTACATGGAAAGACCAGCGGACACAAGGGAGGGCTGCAAGCACCGCTGTACGGACGCTGCTATGGAGTAATTCAAAGCGGAAGTCATGGAGATGTGCCACCGGGAAAACCTCTATCAGATTGATTTACTCAATGACAGCAAGAACTGAGTTACCGAGCGTGAGTATTGGGCGAAGCGGAAAGGGCAAGCCGCACTGGAAACACTCACCCGAAACGCACAGAACGCCGTCAGAGCCGCCGAAAAGCCCGCACCCAAAAGGAGCATAAGGGAGCGTTTACAGCGCAACAAAGAGACCGGGAATTCACTTTTTCGTTGTCCCTCAGCCTTAAACAGCCATCCTCTGCCCTCTACATCCCTCTCCCAATCCCAGCCAGAAACTCAAATACCCCCGCCACATCAAGCCTGCCATACCCCCACTCTCTATTGGGGTACTCCATAAAGCTGTCACGCTCAGCACCACGAATAAGATAATTTTTGATATTGACAGAATTGACAAGAATGTCGTTGCTGTCCACGACTGCCCATTCCATGAGCTGTGCGCAGCCCCCCGCCGTAATCGCTGCTGCCACGCTCGTTCCGCTCCTCTCCCCAAAAGGAGTCGAGACGCTGACTCCCGGCGCCGCGATATCAGGAACAATATAATTATCCCTCGCATACCCGCGCCCTGAACTCGCCGCAATGCTGTCATTGGTAATTTGATAGGCGGCGGCAGTCACGACACTGTGGACATATGCGGGTTCGGTGATTGTCGTATACGGGTTCGGTTCCAGAAAATAAGTGTCGGCTGACAAAAAATCAGTGATTGGCAGCCATATATGGAACTGTCCGCCTACCGTATTCCCCTCTGAATTGATCCGGAGAGTCCAGACTCCCTGTGTCGGATTCGAGAAGCGGAAACGAATGATCTCCGCACCGGAAAGTGTCTCCACAAGCTGATATTCAATCACAATTCTTGTCTTTTCATAGACAAACGTAAATTCCTGTGGAACATAATTTCTAGGATTATTCCACCGTGCTCTCTCACCGCCCGGCGTTATGATGGTTGCATTGTAAAAATATGGAGCATCCCCCCACATATCCATGATAAATCCCTTATCGTTCTCACCCACACGAATCTCAACATCCTGATAAGTCTGGCTGTCGCTTATCTCCCCGAAAAAATGATGTGCTGCATTTCCTTCATTGCCTCCGGCTATGACAGTCACCCTGCTTTTCTGTGTACTGATATAATCAATATACCTTCCAAGCATTCCAGCGCCTGTATGATCACCGTAGCTTGTTCCAATCCCCAGACATATTACCAGCGGCCTCGTCAGAATCAACACATATTTCTGTAAATACTGAATCGCCTGCAGGATATCGGACTCACTGTAACACGGAACGCCAGGCGGTATCTTGTAGTAATCCCGCAGATAGGGTTTTGCTTCCTTCAGCTTTACGACGGCAATCTGACAATCGGGTGCTGCACCTATAAAGCTGCCATTCTCGATCGGGCTTCCGGCTGCCAGACTTGCCATCATGCTTCCATGACCATTTGCATCTGTACTTGGCACAACAGAGAGCGGATTGTCGCTCGCAAGTGCCTCATTAATCATCTCGTTGGTATATTCTGTTCCATACTGAAACCCTTCCGGCGGAGCGCCAGTCTGAATGGTTTGATCCCAAATACTTACAATGCGGCTTCTCCCGGCAAAATCCTTAAAAACCGGCTCCTGATAGCGGATTCCTGTATCAATAAAACCTATCGTTACATTTTTTCCAGTAAGACCAAGCGGCTCTCTCTGTGCTGCCAGGATACCAGATTCTGCCAGGCTTAGCGTATTCAGCGACGTTCTTTGCGAAGCCTTTAAGTCTTGTGTCTGCACACTTTCCATAAGTCCATAGCACTTTGGTGTGAGGGAATACGCCCGCTGTCCCAAATTGTTCCCCTCCGTACCATTCCGCTCTATATATATTATTCCCCATTCGCCGGCTAACCGGTGGAAGCAGTAATCAAATGGAAAGTCAAACTGATATTCCTCCGGCAAAATAATATCTCCCAGGACATCTGCGTAATCATTTGACAATATACGTTCCTTACAGGTCACTTGTTTTCCCCGCCCCAAATTTATTACTATAGTCTATGCCGCCGAAAATACATTATCACATTTTTATTACACTTCAATCCCTTTTGCGCTCTCCCGACATCTCTTTTTCGTGTTGATATATCACTCTGTCAAACCGGACTTTATACTGTATGTTTTTGTGACTGACATGATAAAATGCAAGCGACACAATCACAATGCCGACCGCAATTCCAAGTGCTATAATAAGCGTTTCCCGCGCATACAGCTTCGCCCCGTCTGCATTTGCGTCCACAATGGCACTCATGGTATAATACAGCCTGCCCCCTGGCACCAGCGGGATAATGGCAGGGATGAGAAATACGGTTGCAGGCGCCTTTACAATCCTTGCCAGCACTTCCGCGTAAAGTGTCGCCACTGCGGCAGGTATCAGATTCTGCGCTAAAAGCGACAAACCGCATTCCACACAGACACAATAAAGAAATGTCGAAAACATCCCTCCCAGACAGCCGTATATGATTTTATTTCTTTTGACATTGATAATCAGACAGTAGCCAAGTGTTCCAACTGCCGCTGTCAGTATCATGACAAAATATTTTTCCGCAAACTGCATTATCATCTCAACAATCCCCCAAGCATCATAATTGCCATACCAAATCCGGCTGCAATGGCGACTGCAATCATGAGCGCCTCGGCAAGCCGCAAAATACCAGTAATAATATCACCGCACATCATATCCCTGAGGGAATTCATCAGATTAATTCCCGGAATCAAGAGCATGATGCTGCCAATCATTACCTTGTCCGCATTCTGCCCAATCCCTACGTATACTGACAGAATACAAAGCACCCCCGCCACAACAGACAATGCCAGGCTGTACACAACCCTGTTTCTCCCATGAGAAGAGAAAAAATAATTCCACAGATACATAAGTACCGACACAACGCCAGCCGCAAGTCCATCCCGCAGATTGCCTCCGAAAAAAATGGCAAACGCCGATGCCAGAAGCACATAACCCGACAGCTTCGACTTGTAAATCCGCCTTTTCTCCGGAGCCATTATCTTCCTGATATGCTGCTCAATCTCCTCACAGGAGGGCTTTTTTTCACAGATGTACCGCGACAGTGCATTTAACTCCTCAAGCTTTTTCAAATCCGTCGGATATGGGTTGATACGTCTTGTAAGTGTGTAATTGCGCCCGTCGTCCGTTTTCCAGCTTAAAATAATCAGGGACAAAATGGTAAATACATCCACAATACCGCCGCCGTATGCCGTACAGATTCGTGTAACTGTATCTTCCACGCGCAAAATCTCCGCCCCGCAGCGGAGCATGGTCTCTCCCATATCAAGCGCGCGCTCCATGACAAGAGCCGGATTCTCACAACATTGTTCCTTGTCCATTTCCATCGCATTCCTCTCAATCTATATTCTTTTACTATCATATTTCATTTTGTGCGGTTCGTCCATACTATTTCTATATTTAATATTTTGCTGCTATTCGCTCCGCTCTAGAGCGTGTTTGAACAGTAACAATATTTCGTTACAATTCACACCAACGCCAGTTTTCATCAGCTTATAAGTTATTGAGGTGTGAACTATAACAGATTTTGCACACAAAATGCTAAAAGGCAAGCATTTTGGCGCACGATTCCCACTACTTTGGCGTAGGTGTGACAGTAACAATATTTCAACATTTTTGATATTATACGGCGCGATTACCTTGACCGATGTTTTTGAAAGTGTTATCATTTTAACAAATGGGATTTCTCCCTTAAATTTAAGTGAATAACGAGGTGTTTCAAATGAGTAAAGGTTTTAAAGATTTACTGAAAAAGGTCTATGAATGCGACCGGAAAACGGTTGCCGTTGCCGTTGCTGAGGATGAGCCAGTACTAGAAGCTGTACAGGCTGCCAGGGAAAAAGGCATTGCCGACGCAATCTTAGTCGGTGATGAAAGCAAAATCAGGGAAATTGCTGCCGGAATGAATATGGATCTGACAGGTTTTGAAATTATCAACGAGCCGGATCATGTGCAGGCGGCACACACAGCCGTAAAGCTTGTGCATGACGGCAAGGCTGATATGTACATGAAAGGTCTTATCGACACCAAGAATTTCCTCAAGAGTGTTCTTGACAAGGAGGTAGGTTTACGCACAGGCAAAGCGCTTTCCCATGTGTGCGTATTTGAAATCAAGGGCATTGACCGGCTTCTGTTCCTGTCAGACGTTGCATTCATGACCTATCCCACGCTGGAGGACAAGGTTTCCATCATCAATAATACTGTTGAGGTCTGCCATGCATGCGGCATCGCAGAACCAAAAGTAGCACCAGTTGCTGCCGTTGAGGTTGTCAATCCGAAGATGCCTTGTACAGTTGATGCCGATGAGCTTACAAAGATGAACGCCGATGGCAAAATCACAGGCTGCGTAATCGACGGTCCACTCTCTATGGACATGGCGATTGACAGCGCTGCTGCTGCACACAAGGGCGGTACGGACAGAAAAATTGCCGGGGATGCTGATGTCATTCTTTTCCCGGATATCCATTCCGGAAATCTTGTATACAAGGTACTGACCCATCTCTGCGATGTGAAAAACGGTAATATCCTGACTGGTACGGCTGCTCCTGTTATCCTGACATCGCGCTCCGACACATTTGAGGCAAAACTAAATTCCATCGCACTTGCCGCAGTTGTCGCAGAATCCATGAAAAATGCGAAATAGCATGCTATGGACATTCTTGCAGAACTGTCACTTAATGATATTGGCCATGTCGCCGACCATCTTATAAAAAAGAAAGTGAATGAATACTGTATTAGGAGGAAAACAAATATGTCAATCAAAAGTTTGATAATTAATCCGGGTTCTACTTCTACCAAAATCGGCGTTTTTGAGGATGAAACATTATTGTTTGAAGAAACCCTCAGACACTCTACGGAAGAAATATCCCAGTATGCTACAATCGTGGATCAAAAGGATTTTCGCAAGAAGATTATAACTGACTTACTAGAACAGAAAAACTTTGATATCAAGTCGCTGAATGTTGTCGTCGGACGCGGCGGCATGTTAAAACCGATTCCGGGTGGTACATATGCAGTGACTGACGCCCTGCTTGCTGACTTAAAGGTCGGCGTACAAGGGCAGCACGCTTCCAATCTCGGCGGCATCCTTGCAAGGGAAATCGCTGACTCCGTTGGTGTTCCCTCATATATTGTCGACCCTGTAGTTGTGGATGAGCTGATGCCTATTGCCAGATATTCGGGTGTTCCTGAGCTTCCCCGAACCAGCGTATTCCATGCGCTGAACCAGAAAGCAGTGGCTAAGAGATATGCCAAGGAAATCAACAAACCATATGATTCCCTGCGCTTAATTGTTGTCCATATGGGCGGTGGTGTATCCGTAGGCGCGCACGAGAACGGCAAGGTTATCGACGTGTTTAACGCATTGGACGGAGATGGTGCATTTTCTCCTGAGCGTGCCGGAGCCGTTCCAAGCGGCGCCCTCATCAAAATGTGTTTCTCCGGAAAATACACAGAAAAAGAAATATACAGCAAGATTGTCGGCAAAGGCGGTTTCAATGCCTACCTCGGAACAAATGATATGCGCGAGGTAACAAAGCGTGCCAACGAAGGTGACGAGAAAGCTGTTGAATCGAAAAAAGCGTTCCTGTTACAGGTGGCAAAGGATATCGGTTCCATGGCATGTGTGCTGGGCGGAAAGGTCGACCAGATTATCGTTACCGGAGGAATCGCTTACGGAGAGGATATCGTCGCTGCACTCAAGGCGTATGCAGAGTGGATTGCTCCCTTTACAGTGTATCCTGGAGAAGATGAACTTCTTGCCCTCGCACAGGGTGCTCTCCGTGTGCTAAACGGCGAGGAAAAACCAATGGAATATTAATGCAGGTAAAAAGCAGGCATTTCAGCCTGCTTTTTATGCACACAAGGAGAAAGTCCATCTCCTGATCGATTTATAGTCTTATCTTAAAATCATCATACCCAAAATGTTTTACGCTTTCCCATGTACCATCCTCTTTCAATGCCACGATATCAGGAAGCGGCATACCGTTAAAGGTATTGTTTTTCACCATCGAATAAATCGCCATGTCTCCGAAAATAAGCCGGTCTCCAACGTGAAGCGGCTTGTCAAAGGAATAGTCGCCGATGATATCCCCTGCAAGGCAGGTCGGTCCGCCCAGCCTGTATGTATGCGACTTCTCCCCTGCCACTCCGCTGTCGCAGAGAGGCGGTCTGTAAGGCATCTCGAGAACATCCGGCATATGACACGCTGCAGAGGCATCAAGAATTATATTATCCACAATGCCATTATGCACCATTTCTAATACTTCTGTCACAAGAAATCCTGTATTGAGCGCAACTGCCTCGCCGGGTTCCAGATAAACCTGAAGTCCATATTGATTCTGAACATACCTGATAAGTGATATCAGCCTGTCCACATCATAATCCTCCCTTGTGATGTGATGTCCTCCGCCAAAATTAAGCCATTTCATCTGATACAGATATTTCCCAAATTTGTCTTCTACAGCTTCCACGGTTGCAGACAATGCATCTGCATTTTGCTCACACAGACAGTGGAAATGGAACCCTGATAATCCCTGCAGCTGTTCTTCCCTGAAGTTTTCGAGCGTAACGCCAAGTCTGGAACCCGGAGAACATGGATCATAAATCGCGTGTTCCTGTGTGGAATACTCGGGATTTATCCGTATGCCGCACTCTCTCTTTGCAGCAATTGCTTTCTCCTTATACTTTTCCCACTGCCCAAAGGAATTAAATACAATATGGTCACAAATGTTCAGCAGCTCATCCATATGTGGCTCAGAATATGCTGGTGAAAATACATGGTTCTCGCATCTTTTTACTTTTCCGCTAATATCGGTTATCTCTTTCGCACAGAGCTCCTCAAACCCAAGTCTTGCCTCGTACAAACCGCTTGCCGTCACTCCGTCCAGATATTTTCCTACCAGCGGATAATAATAATACATAGAAAAAGCCTTCTGTGCCAACAGAATCTTACAGCCTGTCTCCTCACAGACATGACGGAGTACCTCAAGATTTTTCCTTAAAAGCGCCTCACTCACAATATAACACGGGGTTGGAACCTCATATTTTACTGTACTAATCACTCCATAGTCAATTCCCAATCCGTCTTTCCCCCTTTTAATCCACAAGAACCGGATGGCGGCTTTCCTGCCATGGAAGTCCCCATTTATTCAGAGCTTCCATATAGGGATCAGGATCAAATTCCTCCACCGTAAAAACACCTGGTCTGTTCCATTTTCCGGTCAGAAGCATCATTGCGCCAACCATTGCCGGTACCCCTGTCGTGTAGGAAATCGCCTGTGACCCGACTTCCTTGTAACACTCCTGATGGTCACAAATATTATAAAGATAATACGTCTTATCTTTGCCATCCTTTTTTCCTGCGAAAATACATCCAATATTTGTCTTACCCGTTGTGCGGGAGCCCAGACTTGCGGGGTCTGGCAGCAGCGCCTTTAAGAACTGAATCGGTACGATTTCTTTTCCCTCATAATTGATAGGCGTCGTGGACAGCATCCCAACATCCTCAAGGCACCTCATATGATCCAGATAGCTTTGTCCAAATGTCATAAAAAAGCGAATCCTTTTCACACCTGGAATATTCTTTGCAAGCGACTCAATTTCCTCATGGTGCAGCAGATACATGTCTTTCCCGCCCACCTGATCAAAATTGTACGTTCTCTTGATACTCATTGCCGGAACCTCAACCCAACGCCCGTTCTCCCAGTAACTTCCTGGCGCAGATACTTCCCGCAGATTAATCTCTGGGTTGAAATTCGTAGCAAATGCATAACCATGATCTCCACCGTTGCAATCGAGGATATCAATGGTTTCTATTTCATCAAACTCATGTTTTAACGCATATGCACAGTATGCCTGCGTTACCCCCGGGTCAAAACCAGAACCAAGCAGCGCCGTAATGCCTGCCTCCTCAAACTTTTTCCGATATGCCCACTGCCATGAGTAATCGAAATATGCCGAGAAACCTTCCTCCTTACATCGATTATCATAGACCGCCCGCCACACAGGATCATCTATATTTTCAGGTTCATAATTCGCGGTGTCCATATAATTTACTTTACACTCCAGACACGCATCCATAATCGTCAAATCCTGATATGGGAGTGCAATATTCATGACAATATCAGGCTGATACCTTTTTATCAGAGCAACAACTTCCTCCTTATTGTCAGCGTTAACCTGTGCTGTATCAATCTTTGTCTTACCTCCGCCAAGTTTTTCCTTCAAGGCATCACATTTTGACTTTGTGCGGCTTGCAATCATAATCTCCTCAAATACTTCGCTGTTCTGGCAGCACTTGTGAATCACCACACTTGCCACACCGCCACAACCAATAATTAAAGCTCTTCCCATCTTCTCTCTCCTTCTTTTTCTCCTTTTCATTCCTGTATGATACATTCAAGCAGCATGTTACCTGATATGACGAGCTTCAAGCTTTAACAGCAGCTCACGAAATATTTTCAAGGCCACTGCGGTAGATGCTCCGCTCGCATCCAGCAAAGGTGAGAGCTCGTTGATATCACATCCCACAATGTCAAGCTCCCCAACCTTCATTACCGCATCAAGCAGCTGCAAGAAAGTCACGCCGCCCGCTTCTGGGGTTCCTGTTCCCGGAAAGCAGGAAGGGTCGAGCACATCCAAATCCAGTGTAAAATATACTGGCTTTCCTTTTAGATTCCCTATCACCTGCTCCAGCCCTTCAAAATCAAACCTGCGTGTCACCACATGCTGCCTTCCCCACTCAAATTCTGCCCGCTCACCGCTTCTGATGCCAAACTGATAGATTCTTCCATCTCCCACAATCTCCCACACCCTGCGCAAAACAGTTGCATGTGACAATTTGGCTCCGAGATAATCGTCCCGCAAATCCGCATGTGCATCAAAATGAATAATATGTAAATCCGGATATTTTGCTGCCACTGCCCGCACAGCGCCCAATGTGACAAGATGTTCTCCCCCTATCATTAATGGCAGCTTACTTTTGTCAAGTATCTCTGCCGTAAAATTCGTAATATCCCTCAATGCCATACTGGCATCGCCAAAGCACAATTCCAGGTCACCCCCGTCAAACACTGCAGCATCTTCTAAATCCAGATCCTGATACGGGCTGTATGATTCCAGCCCATATGATTCCGCACGCATTGTTCTGCTTGCAAAACGCGTGCCTGGCCGATATGATGTTGTCGAGTCAAACGGTGCGCCGAAAACTACAATTCTGGCCTCCTCAAACGTTTTGTCACATCCGAGAAATGTCTCTACATTTCTTTCCATAAAAATATCCACTCCCGCAAATTAATCCTTCTCATACTTTTCAAGCATTTCCTCCACATAATTCGGCAGTGCAAATGCCCCCTTATGCAGTTGTTCATTGTAATATTTCGTCTTAATTCCCTGTTCTTTCCATCGTTCGATTTTCTGGTCATCAAGCGGATGATATTTCTTTGAGGCAAATCCAAACAGCCAGTGCCCCGATGGA
The DNA here is from genome assembly GCA_029068555.1 of Lachnospiraceae bacterium. GTDB lineage: Bacteria > Bacillota > Clostridia > Lachnospirales > Lachnospiraceae > COE1. The sequence continues at coordinate 15,106 of JAIECJ010000064.1, read as the reverse complement.
TATGTAGGAATGTGCGCCTGATAAACCTTGCTGATAGGAAATGACTCCACGATTCGCTTGTGTGCCCGCTGCATCGCTGTCGCATCATTTGGATAAAAAGGACTTTCATGCTGGTTGACCATAATTCCATCCTCTTTCAATGCCTTATAACAGTTTCCGTAAAATTCTTTTGTGAACAATCCCTCCCCCGGTCCAAACGGATCTGTCGAGTCCACAAGAATCAGGTCATATGCATTCTCATACTTTCGTACAAACTTTAAACCATCCTCATAATAAATGTGAACCCTGTCATCATCAAAACCGCAGGCAGTCTGCCGCAGAAAGCTCCGGCAAGCCGTCACAACCTCCGCGTCAATCTCAACCAGATCAATGTGTTCTATTGTGCCATATCTTGCCAGCTCACGCACTGTACCGCCATCACCACCGCCGATTACAAGTACTTTTCGCACACAGGGATGTACCGACATCGGTACATGGACTATCATTTCGTGATAAATAAATTCATCCTTTTCGGTCAGCATCATGTAGCCGTCAAGTGTCAGAAATCTGCCAAATTCCTTTGAAGCAAAGATATCAATTCTCTGAAAATCCGACTGTGACGAGTAGATCTGCCTGTCTACCTGTATGGAAAATTTCACATTTTCTGTGTGTTTCTCAGTGAACCATAATTCCATTTTTATCCCCTTTATTATTTTTTAATATGCCCCGTTCGCTCATGAATACAGACTTCATGTAAAAATCAACCTCTATCTTCCTGTAACATGCATCAAGCCATGCAAACCCACTTTGCGATGCCAATTCAATGCATTACATCTTAATAGTATTGACTACTACTGTTACTGCTTGATTTCTTTCATGACATTTAGTCTTGTAATTTCCATATCCTCTGGCCCTGTCATCGAACACCCCTTCTCCTTCGCGTAAAAAATATAGTCAAGAATTTCCTTCGTAATGAGTTCTCCCGGTGCAAGTATCGGAATTCCCGGCGGATAACACATTACAAATTCCGCACACACCATGTTCTCACAGTCTTTGAGTGGCAACGACTTCTTGTCACTGTAAAAGGCGTCCTGCGGCGAATATATGACTCTCGGGTTAATGTATTCCACAGTCATCAGACTGTTTCTGTCCTTCCTGTACAAGCGCCTGATCTCCGCAAGTGCACTCACAAGACGCTCGATATCACGCGGTCTGTCCCCTACGGACACATAGGCAAGTACATTTCCCAAATCACCGAATTCCGTCTGTATATCGTACTCGTCGCGAAGCAGATCATAAACCTCTATCCCCGCAAGCCCGACAGGAAGCGTATTGATGGAAAGCTTTGTAATATCAAAGTCATAGACCGAATCCCCGTTTACAAGCTCCTTTGAATATGCGTAAAAATCTCCAATCTGATTGATTTCACCTCTTGCATACTCCACCATTTCCCTGACTTTGCCAAAAATTTCCTGACCATGCAAAGCCAGATTTCTCCTTGATATATCAAGACTTGACATCAGCAAATATGAGCCGCTTGTCGTCTGTGATATATTAATAATCTGCCTGACATATCCCTCATTCATATCAGGTCCTATGAGCAAAAAGGAGGACTGCGTCAGTGAACCGCCCGACTTATGCATACTGACCGCCGCCATATCCGCTCCCGCCTGCATGGCTGTTATCGGCAGCTCCTTATCAAAATAAAAGTGCGTTCCATGTGCCTCATCCACAAGCACTTTCATGCCATGCGCATGTGCAAGCTCTGTAATCTCCCTTAAGCTGGAACAAATACCATAGTATGTCGGATTATTCACCAGAACTGCCTTCGCATCTGGATTCTCCGCAACAGCCTTTTCGACCGCACTCAGCTTCATGCCCAGTGCAATACCTAATCTATGATCCATGTCAGGATTGACATATACTGGCACAGCACCACAGAGTATCATGATATTGATGACACTCCTATGTACGTTTCGCGGAAGAATAATCTTATCCCCCCGTTTACACACAGACAGCACCATACTCTGCACAGCAGATGTCGTCCCTCCAACCATAAAATATGCATTTGCTGCTCCAAATGCCTCCGCTGCAAGCTCCTCCGCCTCTTTTATCACGGAAACCGGATGGCACAGATTGTCGAGCATCTTCATGGAATTGACATCCACTGCAAGACACTGTTCCCCAAGAAAACCAGTAAGGTCAGGATTGCCTTTTCCATGCTTATGCCCAGGCACATCGAAAGGGACAAGCCTGTTTCTTTTCATTTCCTCCAATGCCTCCAATATGGGAGCCCTTGACTGGTCAAGCATCCTTTTTCCCCCTTTATACTTTAATAAATATTGGTTCCACTAAAAATCTCTATCATTTCCTGGCGCAAGTTATTGCTGATTTGCAGCCTTGTTTTTGGTGTTATTTCATAGATATCTGAATTAAACAGATAATTCTGCAAATCCATCTCCTTAATCAGCATTTTTGTATGAAAAATATTTGCCTGATGCATATTGATATCAATCGCGTCATATTTATCCAGAATTGACTGATCAATATAATCCTGTATTGAGGTAATTCTGTGATCTATAAAAAGCTTTTTTCCCTCTACGTTCCTTGTAAATCCCCTCACCCTGTAGTCCATTGTAATAATGTCGGAATCAAAGCTTCCAATCAGATAATCCAGTGTACTCAGCGGTGTAATTTCACCGCATGTTGCCACATCAATATCGACCCGGAACGTGGCAATATTCGTCTCCGGATGATATTCCGGATATGTATGTACTGTGATGTGGCTCTTGTCAAGATGCCCCACAATCTCATCATTATGATTGGTCAGTGCGATCGTGTCCTCATAGACTAACGCCGCACTTGCCGCACTTGTCTGCCCTGCCGGTATCATATTTGACTCTGCTATAAGAAACGTAACACTCGCTCCCTGCGGCTCATAATCCTGCCTTGATACATTCAGCACATGTGCTCCTATCATTTCTGTTACATGGAATAAAATTTTGGTGAGACGCTCAGAATTATACTGCTCATCAATGTAAGCTATATAATCTTTCTGCTCACGCGCACTCTTGGCATAACAAACATCATATATGTTAAAGCTCAGCGATTTTGTAAGATTGTTAAATCCATATAGTTTTAATTTCGTTTCCATTGCTCAATGTACCTCTCATTCAAGAAAATGAGTGGAAACCGTTTCCGATTTCCACTCACAATAATTCATCACGCAATCTGTCACACATATTTACTATGTGTATTATATAACAAGGTGACCAGAGTCTATATAGCAAAAAAGTTTACTTTTACTACTCTTATTGATTTTCACAAGTGGGTTGTTACGGATATGAATCCAATCAATAAGGCTCCAATCGCCTTAATATTTCAAGTCTATTATAAAAAATAACTTTTCCCAGTCCGATTCCCGGGACTAAATACCAATCCCTATGTTAAAAACATAAAAGGCTTTCAGCAAGCTATATTATACTTGAAGATCGCTGCATTTGCAAGCACTTTCTTGCATCTTAATCACTTCACTTTTTGCGGACTTTGTAACACAGTGCAAAATCCCAAAGCGTGTTTGGAGTACTTTTGCCTGATATACCATTAACAGAAGACCAAAGTCTTAACTATTGTCTGTTTTGAAAATTACAACTCCAGATTTGACATCCGGATTGTAAGATCGGTATAAATTCCTGCCGGAATATCCTCTATAAAACTATACTCATTCATATCATCCTGATAAAAGTTATAAACCATCACCCTTGTCTTGTCTGCATCGACAATCCAGTACTCACGCACTCCGGCAGAACGATACTTAAAAAGTTTCGTCGTATAGTCAATTCTCCTGCTTGCAGGCGATACAACCTCTATGATCCAGTCAGGCGCACCATTGCAGCCTCTGTCGTCAAGCTTATTTTCATCACAGATAATGCAGATATCCGGCTCCACATAGCTCTTGTCATCCGCATCTATGAATACGCCAAATGGTGTGATATCCACCTCACCCTTAAAATTATTTCTTCTGATATGCTCACGGATTGTTGCAAAAAGCTCACCAACAATTCTCTGGTGATTTCTTGTTGCAGGTGCCATATAATATACTTTCCCGTTAATTAATTCAGCCCGCTGCCCATCCGGGAGGTTATATATATCGTTTATCGTGTAAGTGTTTAATTCAGTTAATGCCATTCCTTTTCTCCTTATCTATCATGTTTTATGAATATATTTTTATTGACATATCTTGATTATACCTTATCTTTCGACAAAAAAAAACCCCAAAGAACAAATCCTTTGAGGTTTTTGTAACAGATAAAAAATTCATGCAAAATTTGCTGCGCAAATAGATTTTTACTACTGGATACGCTTTCTTACGAACCGAGCAGTAAATGCCAAGCCCTGTCTGAACAAAAACAACAGGTTACTTGTTTGCAACCGCTGCCTTAATCTGCTCTGTAAGCGCAGGTACAATCTTATTTAAATCGCCAACAATACCATAGTCAGCTACATCGAAAATTGGAGCTGTCTCATCCTTGTTGATTGCAATGATAATATCAGATTCCTCCATACCTGCCAGATGCTGAATCGCACCGGAAATACCGATAGCAAAATATACATTCGGACGAACAGTCTTCCCTGTCTGTCCAACCTGCAAATCCTTGTTCTTCCATCCTGCATCCACTACTGCACGCGAACAGCTTACTGTACCGCCAATTGCCTCAGCAAGGTCGTCAAGGAGCTTGAAGTTCTCAGGACTGCCTACACCACGTCCGCCAGAGACAAGAATCTTGGCATCCATAATGTCAACGGTATCTGTAAGGTTCTTAACAACCTTAACGATTTCTACATACTTGTTATCAGGAGTAAATCCAGGATTAAACTCCTCAACAACAGCCTTAGCGCCTTCTTTCTTCTCAAGCTTCTGCATAACACCGGGACGTACTGTAGCCATCTGCGGACGGAAATCCGGACATGCAATTGTTGCAATTGTATTTCCACCAAAAGCGGGACGAGTCATGAGAAGCTGATTGTGCTTCTGCTCCTTGCCCGGTATCGGATTAATCGGGAAATCCCCAATCTCAAGCGAAGTACAGTCTGCTGTAAGTCCTGTATGTACTCTTGCAGAAACTCTTGGTCCCAAGTCGCGACCGATTGCCGTCGCACCTACCAGTAAAATTTCAGGCTTGTACTGATTAATCACGGATGACAGTGCATGTGCATACGGCTCTGTTCTATATTCCTTTAACTCCGGATCATCAACTACAATAACCTTATCTGCCCCGTAAGCTGCAAGCTCGTCTGCCAGACCCTTTACATCGCTTCCGACCAATACTGCCGTTACTTCTGTTGCTAATTTTTCTGCAAGTCTCTTACCTTCGCCGATCAACTCAAGCGCGATACCGCTTACCTTGTTATCTACCTGCTGTGCGAAGACAAACACGCCTTTATATTCTTCTAAATTCATGATAAACCTCCATTATTCTAAGAGCTCAATACTTTTTATCTAGTTTGATTAGATAACATGTTTCTCTTTTAATTTATTCATAATGTATTCTACAGATTCAGAAGGGTCTAATGTCACCTTCTCCCCCTGTCCCTTTCTAACCTTGTCGGATGCCCTTGCAATCTGTGTCGGTGAACCCTTCAATCCAAGGTTGGAATCCTCTACATCCTTCAAGTCAGCTCTGCCCCATGTAGTAATCTCTGCCTTATACGCATCAAAGATTCCACCCGGAGTCATATAACGAGGCTCATTCAATTCAGCAAGCGCCGTGATCAGACAAGGCATCTTTGCTTTCAATACATGATATCTGTCATCATACTGACGCTCAACAATTACGCTGTCTCCCTCAATCTCAATTTTTTGTGCATAAGAAATTACAGGAATTCCTAGATGCTCTGAAATCTGCGGTCCAACCTGTGCCGTATCTCCGTCAATCGCCTGACGGCCTGTGATAATAAGGTCATAGTCAAGATTTCTGAGTGCACCTGCAAGTGTCTGTGAGGTAGCCCATGTATCAGCTCCGCCAAGAACCCTGTCTGTTACAAGGATTCCCTTGTCTGCCCCCATAGCCATTGCCTCGCGAAGAACTTCTTCTGCCTTTGGAAGACCCATTGTAACAACAGTTACTTCCGCACCATACTGATCCTTTAATCTCAATGCTGCCTCAAGACCTGCCTTGTCATCAGGGTTCATGATTGTCAGCATAGCTGCTCTATCAAGTGTACCATCAGGATTGAACTTAACGCCACCTTTTGTATCAGGTACCTGTTTAACACATACTACAACTTTCATGTTTTTTCTCCTTATATTTTTAATTTATTTTCCTTAATGCACCACGAAATGCGGCACGCGAAAGCTTCGCTTCCTCTTAGACATTTCTACTTTAACAGATTTGCGGAGATAACCATTCTCTGAACTTCGCTTGTTCCTTCATAAATTTCGGTAATCTTGGCATCTCTCATCATACGCTCTACTTCGTATTCTCTTGTATAACCATAACCGCCATGCAGCTGTACAGCCTTTGTCGTCACTTCCATAGCCATCTCTGCCGCATATAATTTTGCCATAGCTGCCTCTACATTGTAAGATGTCTTGTGATCCTTTGTATACTGATCCTTTGTGCAGGCAGCCTTATATACCATGTATTGCGCAGCCTGAGCCTTTGTAGCCATATCAGCAAGCTGGAACTGTGTATTCTGGAATGCGCCAATCGCACGTCCGAACTGTTTTCTCTCCTGTACATACGCAATCGTTCTGTCAAGTGCGCCCTCTCCAATACCAAGTGCCTGAGCTGCGATACCAATACGTCCTCCGTCAAGTGTATGCATTGCAATACCAAATCCCTTGCCCTGCTGGCCTAACATATTTTCCTTGGGAATGCGGCAGTCTGTGAAAATCAGCTCATATGTTGATGATCCACGAATACCCATCTTCTTTTCCTTTGTTCCAAAGGTGAAACCAGGTGTCCCTTTCTCAACGATAAATGCAGAAATCTCTTTTGTCATTCTGCCGCGTTTCTCAACAACGCCTGTAATGGCAAAAATAACGTATACATCTGCTTCCTTACCGTTTGTAATAAATATCTTTGAACCGTTAAGAACCCACTCGTCGCCTTCTAATACAGCCTTCGTCTGCTGTCCCTGGGCATCTGTACCCGCACCAGGCTCTGTAAGACCAAAAGCACCAATCTTCCTGCCGCTTGCAAGGTCTGGTAAATATTTCTGTTTCTGTTCTTCTGTACCATATGTAAGAATCGGGTCACAGCAAAGTGAAGTATGTGCTGACACAATGACAGCTGTCGTACCGCAAACCTTAGCCAGCTCCTCAACACACATTGCATATGTTAAGACATCACATCCCTGTCCGCCGTATTCCTTCGGAATAGGAATCCCCATAAAGCCTGCTTTTGCCATTTTTTCAACAGTAGCCCTTGGAAATTCTTCTGTCTCGTCTACCTCAACTGCAAGAGGCTTAACCTCTTTTTCAGCGAACTCCCTGAAAAGAGTTCTTGCCATCTCATGCTCTTTACTTAATGTAAAATCCATGTTATTATTCCTCCGTTTATAATTAACTATATTTACTGTAGCTTTTGAGTACATGAAAGCTACAAATTATGAACCACGAACAGCAAGCCGCTGTGTATCATGCACAGCGCCTTGCTGCAGTTTTACCTGATAATTTATTTCTTAGCGTAATCGTAGAATCCTGCACCCGTCTTCTTTCCAAGCTTTCCGGCACGTACCATCTTTCTGAGGAGAGGCGATGGTGCATATTTTGAATCGCCTGTCTCAGCATAGATAACTTCCATGATGGCAAGCACGATATCAAGGCCTATGTAATCGCCAAGGGCAAGAGGTCCCATCGGGTGATTCGCTCCGAGCTGCATAGCCACATCAATATCAGCAACACTTGCTACACCTGCTGCATATACATTAATTGCCTCATTTATCATAGGGATGAGAATTCTATTTACTACAAAACCAGCTGCCTCATTAACCTCTACGGGCGTTTTGCCGATCTCTGCTGCGATTCCTTTAATCTTCTCAACCAAATCTGCTGGTGTGTTGGCACCTGCAATAACCTCTACCAGCTTCATTCTGTCAGCTGGATTGAAGAAATGCATACCAACGAGCGGACGGTCAAGACCTGCCCCCATCTCTGTAATAGAAAGGGAAGAAGTATTTGTCGCAAAAATACAATCCGGCTTTACAATCTCCTGTAACTCCTTGAAAGTTGTCTTCTTAATTTCCATTTTCTCAGGTGCAACCTCGATCACAAGGTCACAGTCTGTACAGATATCTTTTAATCCTGTCGCAATTTTTGCAGCAATAGCATCTGCCTTCTCCTGCGTAATCTTCTCTTTGCTTACGAGAAAGTTCAGATTCTTTAAAATCTTAGCCTTTCCACCGTCTGCAAACTCCTGCTTAATATCGCATAAGCAAACCTCATAGCCATCTGTCATTGCAAAAGCCTGTGCAATACCAGAACCCATTGTTCCGGCACCGATAATACCTACTTTCATTGTAAGTCCTCCTTCAGATTATTTTTTTATTAACAATTTTTGAATGGTTCCTTTACTTTTTCCTTGTTTTTATCAAGGAAGAATGCCATACCATACTTTTGATCCTCTGTCTCAAAACAGTCGCCAAAAAGTTTTTCCTCTATCACAATCGCCTTGTCCATGTCCACGTCAAGACCTTCGTTTATCGCTTTCTTACAGTTGCGCACAGCAATCGGCGCATTCTTGGCAATACCTGATGCCATTTTCTCTGCCTGTGCCATAAGCTCCTCTGCGGAATACACGGCATTTACGAGACCAATTCTCAATGCCTCGTCAGCTTTAATGTTTCTTGCAGTATAAATCATCTGCTTTGCCATGCCTGCACCTACGAGACGCGCAAGTCTCTGTGTTCCGCCAAATCCAGGCGTTATGCCCAGTCCGACCTCTGGCTGCCCAAACACGGCATTATCTGAACAAATCCTGATATCACAGCTCATTGCTATCTCACATCCGCCGCCAAGCGCAAAACCGTTTACTGCTGCGATAACCGGAATCGGGAATGTCTCAAGTTTTCTGAACACATCATTTCCTTTCTTGCCAAACGCCTCCCCTTCAGCTTTCGTAAGCGTGCTCATTTCAGCAATATCAGCCCCTGCAACAAATGATTTTGCCCCCGCTCCTGTCAGAATAAGGCAGCGAACCTCGTCAAGGTTTACACTGTCAAGCGTCTCGTTCAGTTCATCAAGCACCTGTGAATTCAATGCATTCAGCGCCTTTTCACGATTGATTGTTATCTTGCCAACCGCGCCGTTTACTTCATAAAGAATATATTCCATGCTTACCTCCATTATTTTTTCTTTGGAAGACATCTGATTTTGATGCGCTTCCAAACACTTAACAACTCTAAGGACATATTGTTTATGTCCTTAGAATAATATGTTCCGGATCTATTCGTATTTTTTTACTACTGTAGAGCAACCCATTCCACCGCCGATACATAATGTAGCAAGTCCTGTCTTGGCATTCTTTGCTTCCATCTCATGGAGAAGTGTAACCAGAATACGGCAGCCTGATGCACCTACGGGATGTCCCAGTGCAATTGCGCCTCCGTTCGGATTCAACTGCTTATCTACATCAATTCCCAGATCTCTGCCTACTGCGATAGACTGTGCGGCAAATGCCTCGTTTGCCTCAATAATGTCAAAGTCCTCAATCTTCATGCCGGTCTTCGCCATTACTTTTTTGGTAGAAGCTACTGGTCCGATACCCATTACTTCAGGTCTGACACCAGCAAGCGCACCTGCAACCCACTCTGCCATAGGCGTTACGCCAAGTTCCTTTGCTTTCTCCTCGCTCATGACAACAATCGCTGCCGCACCGTCATTGATCCCTGATGCATTGCCTGCAGTAACATATTTGTCTTTGTTGATCGGGCGGAGTTTCGCCAAACCTTCCATTGTTGAGCCTGCTCTTGGTCCTTCATCAACCTTGAACTCTACCATTTCCTTTTTCTTCTTAACCATTACAGGTACAATTTCCTTGTCAAAAGCGCCTGACTTCTGCGCTGCCTCTGCTTTCTGCTGGCTCTTTAACGCAAACTCATCCAGTTCTTCACGCGTAATCCCCCACTCATCACAAATATTATCCGCTGTCTGAATCATATGATAGTTGTTGAATGCATCCCACAATGCATCATTAACCATTGTATCCACTAATGTGCCGTTGTTCATTCTATATCCAAAACGCGCATTGGGAAGTGCGAACGGAGCCATAGACATATTTTCCATACCGCCCGCAACAACAACATCCGCATCACCCGCTAAAATCATCTGTGCTGCCATATTGACACAGTTCAGACCAGAACCACAAACAACATTTACCGTAACAGCAGGTGTCTCGATGGGAAGCCCTGCCTTGATAGATGACTGGCGGGCCACATTCTGTCCCTGTCCTGCCTGGATAACGCATCCCATATATACATGGTCAACCTTATCAGGAGCCACCCCTGCCCTGTTTAAAGCCTCCTTAATTACGATAGAACCAAGCTCTGCTGCCGGTGTTGTACTGAGTGATCCACCCATAGTACCAATTGCTGTACGACATGCACCTGCTAATACGATTTTTTTTGCCATTATCTTTTCCTCCATCTTTTATACTCTTGTGACAGATACCCGGCATTATTCCATAATACCTCCGGTAACTATCTGTTTCCGCGTGATTGTGCTTGTTATTTTTGTCACAATCATTGTGATTATTTTATCACATTGTTAAAAAAAAAGCAATCTATTTATTTCTTGATATTTGTTACAATTTTATTGAATTTCATAATTAAAAATTATAGATTTTTGTTAATAGTTTGATTCCTCAAACAGACTATTTTGTCAAGTTATTGTGCATTTTCAATATTTTTTGCTCCTTTTTCCTGCTTCTGCATTACTGTTGGATCTTTCATTTTGAACTTTCTTCTCCACTCTTTTGTAGTATCATTTCTGACCACTTCACACCTGTTGGCACTCAGAAATCCTGCAAGCTGGTAGAAGTCAACCCATATTTCATTATTGCCGTCTTTTTGTGACTCATCAAAAATTAGCTGCAGTCCCACATGAAGATGTACAGTTTTAATGTTATTCACATTTTCCGTGTCACTATATCCTGTATGTCCCATATACCCGATTACGTCGCCTGCGGTCACATAATCCCCCTCTTTTAGTCCTTCTGCATATGGACGATTCTGCCTTAAGTGTGCATAGTAATAATAGCGCTTTTTGTCAAAGCTGCGAATACCAACACGCCATCCTCCATACCGGTTCCATCCAAGCGCTTCCACATATCCTGATTCACACGCGATTATCGGCGTGCCGACAAGCCCCATCATATCGTGCCCAAGATGCTGCCGCTTATATCCAAAATCCCTGCCGACACCGAAATCATCATAATCCTGGTACGCAAATCCTCCGGCAATCGGCGAAAAAGCCTTTAAGCCATACTTCTTATGAAATGTCCCGGATTCGTCTTCAATCTCATACTCCCCAAGCATACCTCCGAGCACAGCAGAGTAGGCCTCATAATAATATGAAAAGTATTTATACTTTTCCATAAGCGCTTCCTTTGTCGTCTCCTTTTGCGTAAGCTTTGTGGCTGCTTCGTCTATGTACATGGCTGATTTGCTGTCAAACTCCCCTCCTCCCCGCACAGCAGCATACGCGAGCAGTGTGATCCAATCGAGGTGCACATCCTCCTCATATGACTCTATATCCATCAGGCACGCCTTTTTCATAGCTTCCTTTGACGCATTAAAATCGACCCACTTTATAAAATCTGCTCCCGACTGACTAACTGCAAGCCCCTGAAATCTGTTTTCGTACAGATAAATTCCTGATCCCAGTATTAGTGTTATCAGCAGCAGACATGCCATTATTTTGTTCCTCACACCATCACCATATTCTTTATATATTATCCGTTCATTATATGCCCAACAGCGCGATTACATACATTCCTGCATATCCGCAGACACGCAAAAACAGGTACCGGCTGCCGATACCTGTCTAATGATTCCTGTTTCTTTAATTTTCAGGTTCTATAAGACCATACGTATTTCCCTTTCGCTTATAAACCACATTAACTTCATCCGTTTCTGCATTGCAGAACACAAAGAAATCATGTCCGAGAAGCTCCATCTGAATGCACGCGTCCTCTGCATACATCGGTTTGATATCAAATTTCTTGGTCCGGACAATTCGAACCTCCTCATCCTCCACCTCGATATCTTTTTCTATAAAGTCTGTCCGCAGACTGGCTGCGCCTGCCTGTTGGTCTGCCCTGAACTTATTCTTATATTTCTTTAGCTGTCGTTCTATCACTTCTGCTGCAAGATCAACTGATACATACATATCATTGCTTACCTGCTCTGAACGAATGATATTTCCCTTCATAGGAATGGTGACCTCTATTTTTTGTCTCTCTTTTTCAACACTAAGTGTTGCATGTACCTCCGTTTCTGGCGTGAAATATTTCTCAAGCTTGCCAATTTTGTCTTCAACTGCCGCCCTTAAACCAGGCGTAACGTCAATGTTCTTACCGCTGATAATAAATTTCATTATGTCCACATCCCTTCGTACTTTTTGACAATTATTACTGGCTATTACCCAGCACCGCTACAGTGACTCGGAATAATCAGCTAATTGTATATTGATTATAACACACCCATATATTTTTTCAATATTTTTTGTGAAATATAATTAAAAAATTAATTTCATTTTCTGTTTTTTTGCCATATTTCTACATTTACTTTTTCATTTTTTCTGTCAATGATTTTATAGCAAATTTTTCATCAAATATCATTTTCATACTTTTTTCACAAAACAGATGTTTCTTTTTCTTCTTCCTTTTTCCACAAGAAAGCCTGTTCATTTCTGTGGATATTGTGGATAAATCGGTGTATAACTCAATTTTTCACGCTCCATACCTTTTTTTCTTGTGGATAAAATGTGAACGTATAAAAAAATGACTGTAGTGTCATAATCCTGCACTGGTATTTTTTTGTGCACTTTTTTCTTATATGTCCTTTCCTTCAAAAATATTCCCTCCGCAGGCAAATCGGCTCAGCATACGCCCCGCGCAATCGATCTGGAAATGACCTTCTTCCCTACTCGCCCATACGGGGTGATGCTGCGAAGCCGTAAGCTCTCCATATACATAAAAAGGTGGATAAACCTGTTATCCACCTTACATAGCTTAAAAAATTCTTCTTACAGCTAAAACCTTACGATATGACGCATTAGAAACAATGATGCCTGTCTTAGATGTGCTGGCATGAACAATCTGACCATTGCCAACATACAGTCCAACATGACCTGAATAGCATACAATATCACCTGGCTGTGCATTCTCAAGACCTCCTACCTCATAGCCCTGACTTCTCAAGGCAGAAGACGAATGCGGCAGGCTTACTCCAAAGTTAGAGTACACGCTCATAACAAATCCAGAGCAGTCTGTGCCATTTGTAAGGCTTGAGCCTCCATAAACATACGGATTTCCGACAAACTGTGTCGCATAATTGATTACCGATTTACCGATTTCACTTCCTTCTGATGCCGCAGCTGTACTCCTTGCTGTATTGATTGTCGCCTGATTTGCCTCTGATTTCTGCACCTGAAGTTCTGCCTGACTTTGTGCTCTGGCAGTCTCTGTTGCCCTTGCTGCCGCCCTGGCTTCCTCACGCGCCCTGGCTTCCTTGGCAAGTCTGGCTTCCTCCTCCTCTCTTGACTCTGCATGTACAAAATCTGTTCTAAGATTTACATAATCCCTGGAAACATAACCGTCGCCTTCCTCAATGGCTATCTTAACCCATCCATCAAGTTCTTCAACCACTACCAGTTCTTCCTCAATCGGAACAAGTCCAAGCACTGGTGATTCTGTACTTGCTTCCTGGCGAACCTTAAGTGTTGTAGTATTAACAATCGCATATGTAGTCCCTACTTCTTTTGCAAGCGCCTCGGCTTCCTCACCTACTACGCAGTATTCGCCTTTTACATATCCGGTACAGTTTCCTGATACAATTTTGTACCAGCCGTCCTTCTCCTCAATAAACTCACCAACAGACTTATCATAGAGTTTTCCGACAATTTCACTTTCCTCGCTCGGCAGACTTCTTACATTGACATAATTGGTCACTCTGGCAATAACAAGTCCTGAAAAGTCCTGCGCATCCTCCTGCGTTTCTGTTTCAGTCTCATCCTCAGCTTCTTCCTCAGTCTCTACATCCTCATATGTATCTGTTGCCGAAAAACCAGCACTCGTCTGAAAATCGTCATCTGTGCCTGTCTCTGAGTTTTCTTCTGACTCTGTTGTCTCATCTATACTGCTTGTTTCATCTGTGGATATTTCTGTCTGCGTTTCTGTTTCATGCTCCGTTGTAACCTGCTGTGCAGATTCATCCTCAGACTCCTCCACATCTGTTTCTACACTTTCTTCTGTGCCTGGTGTAGGAATTTCCGACTCACCTTCAACGAGCGTTTCGCTAATTTCCTGCACGATCTCTGTTGATACATTTGCAGTCATAGCATTTACTTTCATAACATTCGTCGGTGTTTCTGCCAACGCTACTTTCTCTGATGCCAGTACAATATTGGGTTGTAAACCCGATGCGCTTTCAAGATAAGCTATATTCTGAACGACCTCCACCTGAAGATCCTGTATGGTACTACTCTCATCCAACACAACCGCAACTCCTGCCGCAGGTACATCTGATGAATTATGAATCTTTGACTCAAGTGTCGTTTGATATCCAGATAGCGAGAGTGACCCAGCAATAGCACACGCCGCAACCTTCATGCCGTACTTGTTCATAATCTAATCCTCCAAAATGTGGTACATATCATTTCTTCCTGTAATGGTAATCAATCAATACCTGTAATGTTTCAATTCATCGTTAATTATTACGAAATTGTTACACCCATGAAATAAATTATCACATTTTGCAGTAAATGTCAAGTCGTCTTTTTGCACACAAATGCATTAATAAAACGCAAAATGCTGCCCACCTTACGTAACATCCATGTAAAATACACTAAATATTCCTGCATATTCGGCCTCTTTTGTCATTTTCTACTATATTTATCTCATTT
>JAIECJ010000063.1 GCA_029068555.1 Lachnospiraceae bacterium | reverse complement strand
TCTATATAGATATTCCCAGCATCAGCATCGTAAAACCGCATCAAAAGAGCCGCCAGCGTGCTTTTTCCTGCCCCCGTCGCCCCGATGATGCCAAGCGTCTCTCCCTTTTTCAATAAAAAACTGATATCAGTCAAATCCGGTTCCTCACAGTCCGCCTGATAAGAAAATGTCACATGTTCAAAACGAATATATGCCTCATCATCTGCTATTTTCTTACAGACTTCAGGAAGTATTTCCTGCGGCACATCGATCACTTCCATGATACGGTCTGCGGAAGCAATCGCCTTGGAAATGATAACGAACATTTTGGATATATTAATCATGGCATTCAGAATAATTGTAAAGTATGTGAGAAATGCCAGAATCTTTCCGACTTCGGAGTTCCCGACATTTACCCTGTATGCACCGACAATAACAACAAAAACAAGACCGGCGTTCAGAAACAGGTTCGTGGCAGGATTTACAGCCGCCATTGTGACATCCGCCTTTTTTTCCAGCATAACAACCTCTTTATTTAGATTGTCATACTTTTCTTTCTCATAATCTGTCTTGGAAAGCGCCTTAATCACACGAATACCAGCTATGTCCTCCCGAACCAGACGGACAAACCGGTCAACAGCTTTCTGATGGGCATTGTACATTGGCACACTCTTTTTGGAAAAATAATATGTTACAAACACTGTCAAAGGCATAACAGATACCAGCACAAGCGTCAAGACGGAGTCAAGGGTAAGCGTTACCAGAATACCGCCAATCACCAGAATAGGCGCCCTGACACCAAGACGCTGTACTCTTCCCAGCATCTGATGCACATTATACGTATCTGTCGTAAGTCTTGATATCAAGGACGGTTTTGTAAACGCATCCATCCTTGCATTGGAAAGCCACATGATCTTATCAAACAAATCATGGCGAATCGTTTCCGTCGTGTCTCTTGCCACCTTAGAAGCCATGCGGTTTGCCACCACATTAAAGGTCAGTGCCAGTATAGCACATACAAGCATCACAAATCCCCATATGTAAATGTGATTTCGTTTCCCCTGCGGAATAATTGTGTCAATCATATATGCCAATATCCATGGCAGACATAGATCCATAATTGTTCCAACAAACTTAATGACAAAACCAACCAGCATACGACCGTAATATGGCTTTAAATAGTTCAATAACACCCTTTTCATACAGAAAACCATGCCTTTCCATCCTATACGGCGTCACAATTATAGTAAACGACAAAAGCATTTGCGTTTCCTATAAGATTTGTGTAAAGTCATGCGATGAATCAATGCCTCACTACATCATCGAGCAGTTCATTTTTGTCCGGACAGTCCGCTGCAGTTGTCGCAAGTGTATCACATCTCTCATTTTCAGGATGACCGGCATGCCCCTTGACCCAGGTAAACTTTACAGCGTGAGGCTCTTTCGCGCGCAGAAGTCGCTGCCACAAGTCAATATTCTTGACTTCCTGCTTTGTACTGGTGCGCCAGTTTCTTTTTAACCATCCCTCTATCCAGTGTTGGTTAAACGCATCTGTAACATATTTGGAATCCGATATAACCTCCACATCACATGGCTTTGTCAGGGCTTCAAGCCCTACAATTACTGCCATCAGCTCCATCCTGTTGTTTGTTGTTTTTTTGTACCCAGCCGAAAACTCTCTCTCATGTAGTTGTCCTTTACCATCTACATACTGAAGGACGCAGCCATATCCGCCTGGTCCTTCCGGATTGCCCCTTGCCGCTCCATCTGTAAATATTTTAACAAACATCTCATTTATCTCCTTATTATGCTATCCTTGCCATTCCCCGTTTCTCAGAAACTCACCTGCCATATCATCCGCTTTCCTGATAATGTCCCTTGAAAACCCTATGATTTCCAACAGCTTAATCGCATTTCTGGTATGCGCCCTTCCACCAAGCAGTCTGTATGAGAACAATACATCGCCGTCTTTTACCTCCTCCTCAAAGTGACAGTTGTCATAGTACCGCTCAAGCAGGTGTGTCAGTTCAATGTCATGTGTCGCAGCAAAGCAATAGATTCCCTTCTCTGACAGTTTTTCCAGAATCTGAGCGGACGCCGCGATTCGCTCCACTGTATTTGTTCCACGTAATACTTCATCCACAAAGCATAAAAGCGGATTACAGCTGTCAGCGGCGGCGGCGTCCATGATGCGCTTCAACGCCTTAATTTCAACAATGTAATAACTTTCGCCATTATCAAGGTTATCCCGCAGCGCCATAGAAGAATAAATCCGAAAATAGTTGCCCGCATACGCCTTTGCCGCACAGGTATGGATTGTCTGTGCCAGTATTGCATTCACTGCAGTCATTTTGAGAAACGTTGATTTCCCAGAAGCATTGGAGCCAGTAATAATCATTCCCCTGCTCTGCGAAAAGCTGTTCGCCACCGGATTGTCTATACAGGGATGGAACCCTTCTGTTATCACAAACCGTCCGCATCTGCCGGATTTTAACTGCGGTACGCAGTAATATGGCAATGCTGCCCTGAAATATCCTATGGATATCACGGCGTCAATATAACCGATATCTTCCACAAGTTCACTGATTTCCCGCCTGTTCTTCTGAACAATATTCAGCATCTTGTTAAAACGGATGATGTCAATATGCGTAAGCATTTTTATATAGTCAAACAACAGCTCGCCGATACTTCCTGTTGCAGCGTTCATCTTGAGCACCATGCCTGAATTTTTCTCGAAATCCCTGAATCTGTCTTTTTTTTTCTTTAAATTCGTGACATATTCCTGCATTTCCGAACGGTAATTTAGTTTTATAATGTCATCTGCACAGTGAATCATGCGCATAATGTAAGAAAATGTTGTTACGTATGGTGCCGCCACTCCCTTTTCTTTCATATATATCACAATATTTATGCAGGATGCCGCTATTACCAGCGGAACGCCTAATGATGTACTGACAAACACAAACGCAATGGAAACCAGCAGCAAGATAATGCATCCATAGTGTACTTTATTGCTGCGCACGCCTAATTCACCAAGATAGTCCATGTAATCGGACAGGGAATACCTGCCTGTGTAGCCCAATGCATTCAGGCGCATCATGGTTTCCAGTCTGTCTTCTTCATGTTCCATCATATAACATATGTGCGTCTCCATCTCCGCAAGTTTTCCATCCTCGTCACCCGCCTTCGGATGACGCATCATATCATACAGATATTCCTCACCTGACGACGACTGGGTAAAATTCCCGCGTGCAAATATGGCATCCATGCCAAGGTCATTCCACGTAATGTCATCTATATCATTTTTCTGCTGCCTGTGCCGGTAATATCTTGATATCCGGTCAATATCATCTGGACTGTAATTGTTATTCCGAAAGCTACCATACAGTTCCCTTAACTGTCTGCGATACTTTATTTTACGATTTTTCTCCTCGACTGCACCACGAATCATCACATATAAAAAAACAGCAAACAGCAGTATTATCAGAATTAGCATTTCCATTAATCGTCATCCCTCACTATAGGTTTTCTGGTCCGAAACCATGCGGCAGCATTTCTTCGAGTGTTTTTTCCAAATATTTATCTTCCGATACCGCTGTGATAACACGAAATTTCTCAGGATTGCAAAATTCCATCATAACCTGCCTGCACACACCGCAGGGATAGGCAAAGTCAGACGGGATTCCATCATAGCCGCCGACAATCGCGATTGCCTCAAACTCCCGCTCCCCCTCGCTTACCGCCTTAAAAAAGGCTGTCCGCTCCGCGCAGTTGGTCGGGGTATATGCAGCATTTTCGATATTGCACCCGCGATATACTTTTCCTCCTTTTGTCAAAAGTGCCGCGCCCACTTTGTACTTTGAATAGGGGACATATGCCTGCTCCCTGGCTTCCAGTGCCTCACGTATCAATTCTTTATTATCCATTTCCATCTATCTCCATCATTTTTCATAAACCTGCATCATGCGATACCTACACCGTTTCAGATCGCATGAGCAACTAAGAAAGTACTTTTTACTTTCTTAATAGTATACCACATTACGCAATTTGTAACAACCAAACACTTTATAAAAAAGTCAGGATGATTCATCCGGAACCATCCTGACTTTTTACAACAACACTATATAATGATGCAAACCATCCCTCCATTAGAATCGTTGACGATCTTCTGCATGGTATCCTGCAGTTTTATCTGGCTTTCCTCCCCAATCATGGAAACCTTGCTGGTTATACCGTCATTGACCAGCTGTTCTACTGTTTTGCCGAAAATATTTGTCTCCCAGATACCTTCTTTTGAAGTCTCCGCATTGGATATATACCCGATTAAATCCTGCGCCTGCTGCTGCGTTCCAACAATCGGGGCAATCTCCGTCTCTATATTTGCCTTTATCATATGTATGGACGGACTCTGCGCTTTTATTTTTACGCCGTACTTGTTTCCATGTTTAATGAGCGTCGGATTTTCCAGCATGATTTCATCCCGCTCCGGCGTCACAACACCATATCCTTTTTGTCGCACACTCTCAAGCGCGTTGAGTACCTTCTTATATTCCTTTTTCATATCCGCCAGACTTGACAGCAACTGCATCAGCTGATATTCCCCTGCCACTTTTTCTCCAGTCATCTCACTCAAAAGCTCATAATAATACTTTGTGTCTCCCTCGAGCAAAAAGGATGCGGAACCGTCTGCGATATTTACCTGGTCATACTTGCACCGCCTGATGTACTCACTGTCTTTCTCAAGAAGCTGGCTAAAGTCTTTTTCAACCAAATCCCGTACTGTTGTGACCTTATCCATTATCATATGCAGCTTTTCTATTACTTCCTTTTTCATCGGATTCTCGATGTCCATAATATCCATCCATTTGGGCGTATAAAATTCAATTACCGACACCGGAAACTCATACATGACCTGTTCCAGAATCATTGTGATGTCATCGCGCCTGAGCTGTTCAATATTAATTGGTATTGCTTTGACAACATATTTTTTTTCAATCTCCGCAGCAATGTCCTTCGCTTCTTCAGAATATGGTTTTGTTGTATTTACAAGCACCACAAAAGGCTTTCCGAGTGTCTTGAGTTCTGTGATTGTCTGCTCCTCCGCAGGTCTGTAGGCATTGCGTGGTATCTCGCCAAAACTTCCGTCCGTAGTGACCACAATACCAATTGTCGAGTGATCCTGGATGACTTTCCTTGTTCCGATTTCCGCAGCCTCGGTAAATGGAATTTCCTCTCTGGACCAGGGTGTTTTGACCATCCGCTCCACATCTTCCTCCATATGCCCTGCTGCACCTTCCACCATATAGCCTACACAGTCTATCAGCCGCACCTTGACATTGATGCCGTCACTAATGTCAATCTGTGCCGCCTCTTTCGGTATAAACTTCGGCTCTGTGGTTGTAATAGTACGTCCGCCGCTGCTCTGCGGCAGTTCATCCTGTGTGCGCACTCTCTCATGCTCATTTTCTATCTGCGGAAGTACCATCAAATCCATAAATCTTTTTATAAATGTGGACTTTCCCGTCCGCACTGGTCCCACGACACCCACATAAATTTCTCCTCCGGTGCGTTGACTGATATCCCTGTATAAATTAAATTCCTGATTTACATCAAGCTGACTCATAGTTTCCCCTTTCCCGTTATTTGATTTAATAAACTGTTACACGTGCATTTATCTAATTAACCTTATGCGCACCGGAATAAAAAAAGAACCATAACTGTCCATTTTACCGGACTGTTATGATTCCTATATCTCATTTATTTGCCATCAGCCTGACCATCGCTTCATTTAACCCTTTCACTGTAAGCTTATACATTGGGAATATCTCCTTTACGGCAGTCTCCGCTTCACGCCAAGGCGCTCTGCCCGGCGCCATTTTGGGATTCATCCACACCACCTTTTTATAATGCCGTTTTACCAGATGAAGCCACTCAAAACCGGACAGCCCGCCGTTTGGTCCCCTGTAGTTCCCAGACTCCGAATAAAGCTCCTCCGGCGCCATTGCCGCATCACCGACAATAATCACCTTGTAGTCGCTGTCAACGTTTCGAAACAGCCACTCCGTGTCAATCCAGTCCCCATTTTCACATTCGGGGGTCTTGTATAGTTTCGAGTAAATGCAGTTGTGGAAGTAATATACTTTGACATCCTTAAAATGGTTGGACTTGTTCACTGACTGGAACAAATCGTTCATAAGCTTTGTGTAAGGAATCATTGTTCCGCCGGAATCCATCAGAAGCAAGAGCTTCACCGCATTTTTTCGCGGTTTCATCATCTCAATCTGTAAATATCCGCCATTGTTGCAGGTCTTATCTATGGTGCCGTCAATGTCAAGCTCCGATTTGGGTATGTCAAGCTTTGTTGAGAACTGGCGCAGCCGCTTTAATGCCATCTGAAACTGGCGGTTGTCAATTACCTTGTCATCCCTGAAATCCCTGTACTTACGAGCACCGACAACAGAAAATGCTGACTGATAACCTGTCTGTCCCCCGACACGCACACCGCCCACATTTCCGCCAGTATTGCCAAATGATGTTTTTCCCATGGTGCCAATCCAAAAGCTTCCCCCGTTATGTTCCTCATTCTGATCTTTCAGACGCTGCTTGAAAGTCTGTTCCACATCCTCTTTATCCACATGAATTTCTTCTACCTGATTCAGATGGTTTCTCGCCTCCTCATGGGCAAGCTCCATCATATCAGACTTATCGAGCCATTTGAGCATGTTTTTACCGACTTCTGTCTCCATCTGTATACCCTTGAAGCACTCCTCAAATGCCATGTCAAATTTGTCAAATTCCGTCTCGCTTTTTACAAGTATCATCCTTGCCACATAGTAAAATTGTGTGAGCGAGCTTTCGCAAAGTCCTTTGTCAAGCGCCTCCTGCAAATCCAGCCACTCTCCCAGTGAAACTTCAAGCCCCTTATCCTTTAATGCATAGAAAAATTTTGAAAACATTTTTTTCCCTCATTCAAATCCGAAATAAAAACATATTAATGAATTTCCTGTCTTACTGTCTCCAAATCCTCATCTTTTTTCACAACAACACCGACAAACGGCAGCTTTGCTCTTAATGTATCAGCGGGAATGCCGCCTATCTGCAAAGCATTAATCCAGTCAATCAACTCCGAAGTACTTGGCTTTTTGCGTACATCACGAAGCGCCCTGATATCGTAGAATACCTGCATTGCACTCTTCATGAGATTCTCCTCGACATCTGGGTAATGTGTCCTGATAATCTCCTCCATAAGCTCTGCGTTTGGAAAATCAATATAGTGGAAAATACATCTTCTCAAAAATGCATCAGGAAGTTCCTTCTCAGCATTTGACGTAATAATAACAATCGGTCTGTGCTTTGCCTTCACGGTGCGCTTTGTCTCATGAATATAAAATTCCATCTGATCAAGCTCCCACAAAAGGTCGTTCGGAAATTCCAAATCTGCCTTGTCAATCTCGTCAATCAGAAGAACAACCTGCTCATCACTTTCAAAAGCCTCACCGAGCTTCCCAAGCTTAATGTACCTTGCGATATCGTCAACACCCTCCTCGCCAAACTGCCCGTCATATAGTCTTTGGATTGTGTCATACATGTACAGACCATCCTGCGCCTTTGTCGTAGATTTGATATTCCATATGATAAGTTTTTTACCAAGTGAGTTGGCAACTGCCTGTGCCAGCATTGTCTTTCCTGTTCCCGGCTCACCCTTGATAAGCAGCGGCTTTTTCAGTGCAATTGCCACATTTACACTTGAAAGCAGCTCCTCACTTGCCACATAATCCTGTGTACTGTTAAATTCCGTATTTGCCATTTTGTGTTTTCCTTTCTAATTCGTATTATTAAAATTTCCTTATATTTGTTCGACGCAGTACTGCACACTGATCACATTTTCCAGTCCGTGTCATCATGTGCGATTTCGATCTTCTTGTCCCGTATCATCAAATCCCTGACTGCCGCTGCGGCCGGTTTGTTGTGAAACAGCACTTCATTTACCTGATCTATGATAGGAAGCTCGACATTATATTTTTGTGCAAGTCCCATTGCGGCTTTCGCCGAAAATACCCCCTCCACAACCATCTTCACTTCCGCCATGGCTTCCTCCATTGTCTTTCCCTGACCGATAAGTATTCCAGCACGTCTGTTCCGGCTGTGCATGCTTGCACAAGTCACAATCAGGTCTCCTATGCCGGACAACCCGCAAAAAGTTTCAAACTTTCCGCCCATTTCCATTCCAAGTCTTGCAATTTCTGTAATACCACGCGTAATCAATGCCGCCTTTGTATTGTCACCATAACCAAGCCCGTCTGCAATGCCTGCCGCAAGGGCAACCACATTTTTCAACGCTGCCCCAAGCTCTATCCCAAGTACATCAGGGCTTGTATATACCCTGAATACATCACTCATAAAAATAGTCTGGATATATTCTGCTGTGTTCCATGTCTTTGCGCCTACCACAATCGTCGTCGGAATACACTTTCCAACTTCCTCAGCGTGGGAAGGTCCTGACAGAACAGCCACATCCGCCTGCGGCATTTCTTCCTCAATTACCTGTGAAAGCGTCATAAGCGTAGACTCCTCGATACCTTTTGCCACATTTACAATGATTTGTCCCTCGACCACATATTCATTCAAACTATGCGCTGTAGCCCTTGTGAACGAAGATGGGACTGCCAGAACCAGAATATCTTTTTTCTTTACAACATCTGCAAGTTCAGTCGTGAACAGGACATCATCTGCAAGCTTTACGCCCGGAAGCTTGTCCTTATGTTCATGTTCCCTTTTAAGCATATCAATTTCGTCTGCTAACGCTGACCATACCGTGATATCGTGTCCATTATTGTAAAGAAGCACTGACAATGCGATTCCCCAGCTTCCTGCCCCTATGATTCCTACTTTTGCCATGGCTTTACCTTAACCTTTCAATTCCTACTCCAATTTTTTACTGCTCACTCTTCTTACTCAGATACGTCTTTCGTTCCTCTTTATGTATCAGTCTGTGAATATTTGCCCGATGTCCCCAGAATGCGAGTATTGCCAGAAATGCCGTGACAAGGTAAAGTTCGTTTAAAGCAGACTGCTCCATTCCCCACAAGCCCATCTGCCCGAAAAGAACCATCTCAGCAATCAGCACAAGCTCTACAACCAGCGAGCCAAGCGACACGTAATGCGTTGTCAAAAAGATTCCGAAAAAAGTTATTATCTGTGGGATAATCATATAGGGGTGGAAAAAAATAACTAGTCCTGCCGTACAGGCAATTCCCTTGCCGCCCTTAAACCCAAGATAAAACGGAAAATTATGCCCTAAAATCGAACCCGCAGCCGCGTAAATAACAAGCAGATACAGAATATCTCCATATTGATCCCTGAATAAAAATCTGATGAGTGTCATCGCAAGCCCTGTCTTTATAATATCACAAATCAAAACAATTGCACCTGCTTTTTTTCCCAATACGCGGAGAGAATTTGTCGTACCTGCATTTCCGCTTCCGTGTTTTCTGATATCAATACCATGAAGCCGTCCATAAATATAGGATGTCTGAAAACACCCAAAGATATAACCGATTAATAAACATACCAAACGTATCATTTCCTCATCATATCCTTTCCTGTAAACCTCTTACTTGTCTTCCTTTCGCTCCCTGATAATAAATTTCAGTGAAGTTCCCCTGAAGCCAAACGCTTCCCTCATTTTATTTTCAAGATATCTTGTGTACGAAAAATGCATCAGCTCCTTGTCATTTACAAACACAACAAAAGTCGGCGGCTTGACGCCCACCTGTGTTGTGTAGAAAATCTTAAGCCTTTTGCCCTTATCAGAGGGCGGCTGCTGAAGCGCCACTGCTTCCGTGACAATCTCATTGACAACTCCCGTGGATATACGCAGGGACTGGTTTGCAATAACCATATCTATCGTCTCAAACAGCTTGTTTAACCGCTGTCCCGTGACTGCGGAGATAAATACAATTTCTGCATACATCATAAAGGAGAGCGTATTTCTTACCCGCTCCGTAAAACGGTAGATTGTCTTGTCATCCTTTTCAATAGCATCCCACTTATTGACCGCTATGATAATGCCCTTTCCCCTGTCATGGGCAATTCCTGCAATCTTGGCATCCTGCTC
The DNA here is from genome assembly GCA_029068555.1 of Lachnospiraceae bacterium. Classification (GTDB taxonomy): domain Bacteria; phylum Bacillota; class Clostridia; order Lachnospirales; family Lachnospiraceae; genus COE1. Next base: position 8,947 of record JAIECJ010000063.1, on the reverse strand, counting down.
TGTAACGCCCTCCACCGCGTCAATGACGAGAATCACCACGTCAGCACGCTCCACGGCGCTTACTGTGCGAATAATCATAAAACGTTCCAGTTCTTCTTTAATCTTATTTTTCCTACGCAGCCCTGCCGTGTCAATAAAAATATATTCCTTGTCATTATAAATAATTTCCGTATCGACAGCATCCCTTGTTGTTCCGGCAATCTCCGATACAATCACGCGGTTCTCGCCTGCAATTTTGTTGATAATGGATGACTTTCCGACATTTGGCTTTCCGACAATCGCCACTCTTGGTCTGTCATCCTCCTCATCCGCAAACGCCTCCTTGTCAAACAGTTCTGTGACCGCATCAAGCATCTCGCCAAGTCCGAGCCTGTTTGCTGAAGAAATAGGATAAGGATCGCCTATGCCAAGATTGTAAAACTCATAGACATCTGCCTCCATCTTCGTAAAGCTGTCCACCTTATTGACAACAAGCACTACCGGTTTATGGCTGCGCCTAAGCATATCTGCCACTTTTGCGTCCGCGTCCACAAGACCCTGTTTCACATCTACAAGGAACAGAATTACATCTGCCGTATCAATTGCAATCTGCGCCTGTTCCCGCATCTGAGACAGGATGATGTCCTTGCTGTCTGGCTCGATTCCACCAGTATCAATCATTGTAAAATTCCAGTTCAGCCATGTTATGTCTGCATAGATACGGTCTCTTGTAATACCCGGCGTATCCTTTACGATTGAAATCTTATCCCCCGCAAGTGCATTAAACAGTGTCGACTTCCCGACATTTGGTCTGCCCACAATCGCCACTATGGGTTTCTTGCTTCTCTTTTCCATTCTATATCTCCATTTCTACTCATTCTTTCTTTGCTTTCATTTAATATGTCCAAATGCAAATAGTATTCGCGCCCACCACATGCCGCATAGAAACGAAAATCCTTATACGGTCGTGCGCATCGATTATAGTAAACGGCAAATACTCTTGTCGTCTGCTATAATTGCGTCAATAAAATCCTGCCCGCTTGATTTTACAATATCTATCGGAACTTGTAAAGCTTTTTCGAGTGCATCAAGCGTCATATCGTCAAGAAATACGGTCTCTTTGCTCCTAAACATGTTTTGCGGCAACAGTAATTTGTCCCCTAGCTGCTTTGTTTTCAGCTGTGCCATCAGATCCTGTCCAGTCAACAGTCCGGAAACTGTTATCATCTCCCCGAAAAAATCATTTTTTATGGCATACACATGGATGACGAGCTGCGGGTATGCCGCCATCAGCTGTTCTGCCATATCCGATATAAAGCTGTAAGCAAGCCTTCCAGTCGCAATAGAAATCTCTCTTTGCGGTATCTCCACACTCGACGTTATTTTCAAATCGTCAAGAGCAGCCTGAAACTCATTCAGCAGCAGCCGCAGCATTCCAACTCCGTTCTCAAGCTGCAGATAACCATCATAGCGCTCCTCCTCTGGCATATCTTCCTCTGCAAGAATATACCACTCGTCGCTTGCATGAATAAAATGAACACCCTGCTCACAATACAGCTTATCCTGCCAGCTGTGAATTGTCGAAAGCACCTGTTTTGCATCCTCTTTTGTAAAAGGCTCCAGCGGAAATAACCCCTCGCGGTATTTCGACAGACCTACCGGGACAACCGATACACTTTCCAAATTCGGCAGAAATTCTGCCAAGTCCCTGATGCTCCGCTCTAACTCTACCCCATCATTGACTCCCTTACACAATACTATCTGTCCATTCATGGTAATCCCGGCACGGGCAAGTTTCCACGCCTTTTCCAGCGCTTGTCCTGCAAAGCGGTTATTCAGCATTTTACACCGAAGTTCCGGATTGGTAGTCTGGAAAGAAACATTAATCGGTGACAGATTGTATCGGATAATGCGGTCTATATCTTCTTCCGACATATTTGTAAGTGTCACATAATTACCCTGCAAAAAGGATAATCTGGAATCATCATCCTTAAAATATAATGTCTCCCGCATTCCTTTTGGCATCTGGTCTATAAAACAAAAAATACATTTGTTGCGGCAGGAACGGTATTCATCCATCAAACCGTTTGCAAAAGTAATTCCTAAGTCCTCGTCATATTCCTTATCTATCTCAAGAAGCCACTCCTCCCCTGACGGTTTCCGTATCAGTACCTCTATATATTCGTCCTGTGTATGATACTGATAGTCAAAAATATCTTCTATTTCATTGCCATTAATAGCTACAAGCGCATCACCTGATTCGATTTCAAGTTCCTCTGCAATACTGCCTGGCGCCACCTTCTCCACGATGTGTAAATGCTCTTTTTTCATTTTGAATATTCCTTTATCTATATTTTAATATCCTATTTTATAATAATACTAGAAATTTCTTGACGTGTCACTACCTGAATGATATAAAATATATGAATGATTTTATCGAAAGGAATATATGCATAATGTCATATTTAAAGAAATTAGAAAATGCCATGCCCGTAGCACCTTTAAAATTATTGGTCTTGGATAGCGCTGCAGAACTTGGAAATAAAGTAAACGATTATCTGGTTGATTTTCGCAGCAAAGTAAACAACGTATATAACAATGATCCCGCATTTCAGGGCTATTCTGAAAAAAACTATCTGTTCCGATTCAAGACTCCCCGCTTTAACAGCGGAGAAGGAAAAGCGGTTCTCGAGGAGACAGTGCGTGGAAAAGATTTGTTTATTCTCGTAGACGTGTGTAACCACAGCCTCACTTACACTATGAATGGCTACACCAATCACATGTCGCCTGACGACCATTATCAGGATTTGAAGCGCGTTATAGCCGCAACAAATGGCAAAGCACACCGCATCAATGTCATTATGCCTTTTTTATATGAGGGCAGGCAGCACAGACGAACAGGCAGGGAATCGCTTGACTGCGCATATGCTTTTGAGGAGCTTACCAAAATGGGAGTAACCAATTTCATAACGTTTGACGCTCATGACCCCAGAATTCAAAATGCCGCACCATTGAGTGGTTTCGACAATTTTCCTGCACACTACCAGTTTACGCGGGCACTTCTTCGCGCTGAGAAAGACCTGATACTCGATAAAGACCATGTCATCGTCATCTCACCTGACGAGGGTGCTCTGGACAGGGCAATTTACTTTTCTACTGTATTGGGCGTTGATACTGGTATGTTTTATAAAAGGCGTGACTACTCTACTATAATAAACGGAAAGAATCCAATTGTAGCACACGAATTTCTTGGAAACGACATTGAAGGAAAAGATATCATTATCATTGATGATATGATTTCATCTGGAGAAAGCATGATTGATACATCAAGACAGTTAAAGGCAATGAAAGCAAGGCGTGTACTTATCTGTACAACTTTTGGTATTTTCACAAACGGTCTTAAAGCTTTTGACAAGGCATATGAGGAGGGCGTATTTGATAAGGTTATTACTACAAATCTTTCTTATCGTCCGCCTGAACTATTAACCAAACCCTATTATATTGAAGCTGATATGAGTAAATTCCTAGCCTCTATCATCGACTTCACGAATCATGACCTGTCCATGGAACCTATCACATCTCCTACCGAAAAAATTCAGCAGATCCTTGACATTTACAATAATGGCGGAGAAATATATGCAGTGTAAAATGGGGCGGGAAAGATTGCCCTGCGGAACCACAATCCCCGGCTCTCTGAACGCCTTCCGCCTTGCCAGCTCCACTGCCGTTTCCAGAAACAGGATCAGGTTTCTGGCTCTACGGATGTCCGGCGGCAGGCGGGAGAGGTTCTCCTCATCTCCGAGTATGTGGTCTACATTTACCCGTATCGGCCACTCTGGGTTATAGTTGACGCCTTGCTGCGTCATGTCATAGGAGGACATCTCCTCGCTATACCAGAACGTTTTTCAGAGCCGCAAACCAGAAAGTTTTACGAAAAAACTTTTCTTCCCATCTGAAATGCCTTCCCCATTGCCAGCGTACCATCTACGTCTCCGGTTTTGCCTGCACTTACACCAAACACATGGCCGCCCACTTTATTTCCTCCGGCTCGGAAACAGCCAATATATTTCTCAAAGCCTTCCAGCATCAGATTCATATATTCCTCTGACGGCGCGGCTCCGGCAGCAATCAGATAAAAGTCTGTATCCTTTACTTTCTGCTCAATAGCAATAAATCGGGTAATCAAAAGTCAATGCGAAAATATCATGGTGTATCGTGCGTATCGTAACGCCTAATTCCCACGCAAGCTCCCTTGACGTTATATGCCCTTTGACAGATAAAATGCTGATGATTTCCATTCTCCGGTGTGCCGTGTCCATGCCTATTCCCCCTCCCGTTGGCTGTTTGAAAATCGTTCAGGATTGCCAGCCCTAAAAGCACATAAAACACTCAAATATCCTTTATATGCTTTACAAGAATGGCAACCGCTTTCTATGTAAGTTTGCCGCAGTACGGCTCGAACTCATGTATGATTGACAGAATGGTTTCCCTGTCCTCCGCCGTACACAAAACAGCGACTTTCTCCAAGCATTCCAGTTGTTCCTGCGATAGCGTGTTCTGGTTTTTCCCAACGCCGTCCATCAGGAAATAGCCACCGTTATTTCCCTTTTTTGAAATGACCGGGAGTTCCTCACCTATGACTTCAAAATCCCTGCTGATTGACTTCCTGCCTACGCAGTACCTACCCATAAGTTCCGCCACGGTCAGCTCCTTCCCTGCCAGCAGCATACGCTCAATCTCCCTGCGCCGCTGGAATGCATGGTCTAACATTTTCTCACCCCCTTTCACCGCTGTTTCTGATGTTAATTGTAGATAAAGTAATACCCCCTCTATGGGGGCATTGCCTGAAAAAACTTATAATTTTTTCCGCAATGCCGGAAAAGGCTGGAACCTTTTCCGTGAAGAATAGTTCTACCGACTTTTTTGTTCTACCGATATCATTAGCCACTCCCGCATTCCATGCATGTTTTATGGATAAAAAATCGGTAGAACATTTCAGCCGGTCTGTACCTTGAAAATCGGATAACCAAAAAGTCGGTAGAACATTCACTTAAGACCACAGAGCTTTTTGAGCAGTTCGTCATCATCCACTTTGAATACGGCTGCATCAGGCGTGGAAAGGGAAGTGTTCTCCATCGCTTTGTTTATTGCCTCGCGTTTTTATCTGCTTTTGTACTGGTGCAATTACCTGTCACATTATCCATAATTTTAATCCTTTCCACATTTCTGTAATTGCCCTGACGCTGTACAAGGATACGGACTTATTGGCGCTGCCATATCCACAAGTTTCTAAAAATGCTGCAAAAAAACAAGGAAACAAATCTGAATCATCAGTTATTTCCCTGCCTCATAGCTGCAATATAAAATTTTTATTCTAAACTGTTTGAAGTCCTGCAAGCTGTTCTACTTCTGAAACTCTAAGACCTGCATCTTCTGCAATTTCCTCTACTGTATGTCTCTATTTGGTTTTAGCAAGTAACATACTGATTATGCCGACAACAACATATTTCAGACAATATTTCGATAAATTTAATCACAAACGTAGGCGAGTAGGTGACTTTTTCATGTTCGTAATCGTATCTTATTACTGTAAAATTTAATTTTACTTTTTCTAAATTAGTTTCAAAATCATCATCCATTTTTTCTTTAATTTGAATTTTAATACCATCACCGCATTTTTCATACAGTTCCTTTAAATCATGTTTACCCATTACTAACTGATTCTTAGTTTTCGTCTGACTATTATCTTTTTCAAAATTAACTAAATATTTCAAGTACAATTCACACGCCATGCAGACCTGCGCTTTTCAGCCTGAAAATGCCCTCCATCAACTCCTTGTCTTTTCGTTTCTGTTCTTCTTTCTCCAATTCCTTCGATTTGCACCTGCACAAACAGGACGGCTTCATGGTGCGCCCTATTAGCTTTACGACCGTCTGCTTTTTTGAGCGGCATTTCCCGCACATCAGAAGTCCGGTGTCAGCATCAATATAATCACCACTGTCTGCAATCCCCTCCCGAATAAGTCCGGCAAGCATATCCGTAACCGCTGTCTGCATATCTGTTTACTGCCTTTTCCAGTGTTTCAAAGGAAATATCCCTGTCTTTAAATTTATTCTCCATAATACATTCCCTCCACCAGCCGCCGCAATGTTTTTACTGTATCATTCCTCCATTTGCAGACAGTGCTTTTTGCCAGACCGAGAATTTCCCCAATCTCCCTGTCCGTCCATCCGATAAAGTAATACATCAGCACAATCTGTAACTGTCTGTCCGGCAGTTCCCTTAATGCCTGTGCCAAGTCACCGTCCACTATACCGATTTCATAACCCATGACATAAAAATAATCAGCGTGGTATGTATCAAAGATTTTATCAATCGCTTCCAACTGCTTCTCGGAAAATAACTTAATGTGCAATTCCCGTTCTGCTATGCGCTTGCGTTCATTGTAATAATTTATTTTTTCATACTTTAATGCCATGCGGCAGTATGTCACAAACTGGCGCACTACTCTGTCTTTCCTATCTTCGTTCATCAATATCCTGTCCTCCATTTCTGAAAATTTACTGTATCCGAAACGAAGTCAGGACTGGTGGGGAACGACAGTGCATTGTTGCTTTAAAAAGCAGAAAAGCGTTCATTGGTTTTCTTCCAACAAACGCTTTCCCGCCTTATCGCAGTATGAATCTATTATATTCCAAACACTATGTTATTCTAATGGTTTGTTCATCCATGACATCAAGCCCCGCAGTTTGGCTCCAACCTTTTCGAGCTCATGCTCCGATTCAATCTGTTTTTTCGCATTGAAATAAGTTCTTCCCGCCTGATTCTCAAGAAGCCAGTCCTTTGCAAATTTTCCTTCCTGAACATCTTTGAGAATACCTTTCATGGCTTTTCTCGTTTCATCGGTGATAATCTTCTCGCCGGTTATGTAATCACCGTATTCCGCAGTATCGCTGACAGAATACCGCATCATTGTCAGACCTCCTCGGTTGATAAGGTCTACAATCAGTTTCATTTCATGACAGCATTCAAAATATGCCATTTCCGGCTGATATCCAGCTTCAACCAGCGTTTCAAATCCGGCCTTGATTAAAGCGGAAACACCACCGCAAAGCACAGCCTGTTCTCCGAAAAGGTCTGTTTCCGTTTCTTCTTTGAACGAAGTTTCAATCACTCCTGCTCTTGCACCGCCAATTCCAAGCGCATAGGCAAGTGCTGTTTCTCTTGCTTTACCAGAAGCGTCCTGATGAACCGCTATCAGGCATGGAACTCCTTTTCCCTCCAAGAACTGGCTTCTGACTGTATGACCGGGACCTTTGGGTGCAATTAAGAATACATCAACAAAAGGCGGCGGCACGATCAGACCGTAGTGTATCACAAATCCATGTGCAAATATTAAAGCCTTTCCTTCTGTAAGATTTGGCTCAATGGATTCCTTGTACAGTTTCGCCTGTTTTTCATCATTGACCAACATCATAATAATATCTGCCTCTTTTGCCGCTTTTGCCGCCGTAACTACTGTCAAACCGGCTTCCTCTGCCTTTGCCCAAGATTTGCTGCCCTGATACAGTCCAACAATAACATCTACTCCGCTTTCATGAAGATTAAGTGCATGAGCGTGACCTTGACTGCCATAGCCTATGATTGCAACCTTTTTTCCTGCTAAGACCTGAAGGTTACAATCTTGTTCGTAATAGATTTTTGCCATTGATATGACCTCCCTATATATTGAATTTATTATAAATGGCAACAAAGCATTGTTTGATACCACCATAAACATATAAAAGCTCAATTACTCTTTTATTTTTCCAACAATCTCCCGCATCATCTGAACCATTTTGTCCTTATCTTCCTTATCTTTGATAAGACGGTTAATTATCATGTCATGCAGTATATAATCTTCCATCAAATAAATGTGGCTTGCATCTTCTGTGTAAAACGCATCTTTATCTATTTCAGCAGAATAACCATACAACAGTTTTTTTCCATCTGCGGAAAGAATGAACCAGTGCATATTTTCCGGCATATTGTGTATTTTACTGTTAAAATGCTTTTCAATTCCCTCCATAGGATTTTTAATGTCATGACTGATTCCTAAAACATTACATCCCCGTTTTTTACATTCCTCCAATTCCGGTAAAAGTAGTTCGTACATCTGACTCCACATTGAAATAATCACATATTGACCTGCTTCTTTTGTAAGCTGTCTGCAATAGGCTGTTATATTTTCCTTCCCTTTCACCGTAAAAACATAAATATCCTGTTTCTTTTCCTCTGCCTCTAAATCCTGGAGCTCACGCCTTACTTGTTCGTAATCGCTTTCCCATTCCTCTTTTATTCTCTCCAAAAATATTTTGCTTGGCACAGGCGTATAAATTTTTACATTTTCATTGCTTTCCTCAACCATAGCAAGTCCGGCTTTTGTAATGGATTCCAAAACATCATAAATCCTTGCCCTCGGTATGCCGGATTCCTTGCTTATTTTATATGCATTTGCTGTTCCAATTTTTAGCAGACTTGCATATGCCTTTGCTTCATACAGATTCAATCCAAACTTTTGTAATTTATCAAGCATTGCATCTTTCATTCTATACTTTTCCTTTCATAATCCTAAATTCATTAACAGATATTAAATATATTCTGCAATCAATTTTCCCATAGCTTCAGTACTTACCTGTTTTGCAGTTTTACACTGATTTTTGTCCTGTGGCATAATGTCAACGGTACGATAACCTTCTTTTAAGACCTGTTTCACTGCCAATTCTATCTTTCCTGCTTCTTCCTCCAGGTCAAAAGAATAACGAAGCATCATCGCTGCACTTAATATTGTTGCAATCGGATTCGCAATCCCCTTTCCTGCAATATCCGGTGCTGCACCGCCGCTTGGCTCATATTACTGCGGCTATTAAAAATCGACATTGCTAATAGCCATATTTTTCAATGTATTTTAGCTTTTTATGCCGAAAA
>JAIECJ010000062.1 GCA_029068555.1 Lachnospiraceae bacterium | reverse complement strand
GCGGGCATGAACCCGAAAGCGTTACAGTATATCATGGGACATTCCAACATCACCATGACGCTGAACTATTACGCACATGCAACATTCGCTTCCGCAAGGGCTGAAATGGAAAGGCTGATTGCCGCATAGGCGCGGGCAGAATTTACTACTTTTTTACTACCGCCCAGAGGGAAAACCTAAAGGTTTATGAGGGTATATGTGAACTTCTCTCCATATCTAAACTGCCGGAAAAGCCCGAAAATACAGGCTATTCCGACATATAAGGATTTCTAAAGAGATAATCTAATTTTACCAATAATTTTTATACAAAAACAGAGGAGATTTGCATGAATATTGACCTTACGAAAACCCAACAGTATCTTGAATGGCTCAAAAACAAACTATACCTAAACGCTATTGCGACCTCTGCTAAAAATCGTATCGTATATAGAGGACAAGTATATCGTTGCAACTTAGGCGTTGGTATTGGTAGCGAAGAATGCAAAGAGCGACCTTGTGTAGTTCTCCAGTATAATTCAGCTAACAGAACATCACCAAATACACTGGTTGCACCTATAACGCATACCACCTCTACGCTTCCTATTGTTGTACCGATTGCTGAGAAAAAAGATTCCTCCGGCAAACTCATACTTGACGGGAATGTTCTTCTCGGAAATATTACTTGTGTAAGCAAAGCAAGACTTAGCGATTATATTACCGACCTTTCTGCTGATGAAATGAAAGCTGTTGATAAAGCTATTTCTTTATCGCTTGGCATAAATCACCATTATCAGACATTGCAAAATATGTATGACGATAAACTACAATATATTGAAAAGCTGAAAAACAATCGCACCTTGCTACAAACTGATTTGGATTCAAAGCAACAACAACTTGATAAATTCCAAGAATTGCTTGATACCTACCATTTTTCAGATATTCAAAATTTAGCAGACTTTTTAAAAAAATCTCTAAAAGAAATGTAGACAAATTTGGATTTTCATGCTAGTATAAGGGTACAAGAAAAGTGTTCACGAGTGGAACGCTAATATAGTATTTCAAACAAGGGAACTACGAGCGAGTTCCCTTTATTTTATCTATACATATTTTTTTTTCTTCAACATAAAATATTATTACAATTCTTCTTTGGACGTGTGCCAAAGAATTTATTGTAATTAAGCAAAGGGAGTCACGAGCGGACTCCCTATTTTTAATTTATTTTAGAGCCATTTTAGAGCCACAAGCCATTTTCAATGAAATTCCGGCAAGTGGCTTTTCCTTTTGTTCGCTATTATTTTTAGGCATTAAGAAACCGCAACCCCTTGATTTCTTAAGGAATTGCGGTGCTTATTTTTATTATTTGGCTCTAATAACAAGATTACTCAATAATCGTAGCAACCCTTCCAGAACCTACAGTACGTCCACCCTCACGAATAGCAAACGTAAGTCCCTGCTCCATAGCGATAGGATGAATCAACTCAATTGTCATCTCTACATTATCGCCAGGCATGCACATCTCTGTACCAGCTGGTAACTCGCAAACGCCAGTTACATCAGTTGTTCTGAAGTAAAACTGAGGTCTGTAGTTGTTAAAGAACGGAGTATGACGTCCACCTTCATCCTTTGTCAGTACGTATACCTGAGCTGTAAATTTCTTGTGGCATGTAACTGTGCCTGGTTTAGCAAGAACCTGTCCTCTCTGGATTTCTGTTCTCTGAATACCACGGAGAAGAGCACCAATGTTATCACCAGCCTGAGCCTCGTCAAGAAGCTTACGGAACATTTCGATACCTGTACATACAGTCTTCTTTGTCTCCTCGCTGATACCAACGATTTCAACTTCCTCGTTAATGTGGAGTGTACCACGCTCAACTCTACCTGTAGCAACAGTACCACGACCTGTAATTGTGAAAATATCCTCGATAGGCATGAGGAACGGCTTATCTGTCTCACGTACAGGATCAGGAATATGCTCGTCAACTGTGTTCATAAGCTCAATAATCTTGTCACCCCACTCACTGCTGGGATCTTCAAGAGCCTTCAAAGCAGAACCCTTGATAATCGGGCAGTCAGTAAACTCATATTCCTCAAGCTGCTCTGTAATTTCCATCTCTACCAGTTCAAGTAACTCAGGATCATCTACCATATCACACTTGTTCATGAATACAACAATCTTAGGTACACCTACCTGACGAGAAAGAAGGATATGCTCCTTTGTCTGTGCCATAACACCATCAGTCGCAGCGACAACAAGAATAGCACCGTCCATCTGCGCAGCACCAGTAATCATGTTCTTTACATAGTCAGCATGTCCCGGGCAGTCAACATGTGCGTAGTGTCTCTTGTCTGTCTCATACTCAACGTGAGCTGTATTGATTGTGATACCACGCTCTCTCTCTTCTGGAGCCTTATCAATATTCTCGAAATCTGTAGCCACATTACCAGCAACTCTCTCTGCCAATACCTTAGTAATAGCAGCTGTCAATGTTGTCTTACCATGGTCAACGTGTCCAATCGTACCAATGTTACAATGGGGTTTACTTCTTTCAAATTTAGCCTTTGCCATTATAAAAGTCCTCCTTAAAAATAGATATTATTAATTATATCAGTTTCATTTTTCATAAAACTTAACCCAACTGTTTTCATTATAGTAAAAACAGTTGGAATTTTCAAGCATTATTTATATAAAAGCCAATTAATTATTGCCATTATGCCTTAATCTGTCATGCAATCATTATTTCGCTTTTGCAGCAAGTACCTTTTCCTGTACCTGCTTGGGAACCTGTTCATACTTCTCAAAGAACATTGAATAGTTTCCACGTCCCTGTGTCTTGGAACGCAAGTCTGTAGAATAGCCAAACATTTCAGCAAGGGGTACATAACCTCTGACAATCTTTCCACCACCGAGGTCATCCATACCCTCGATACGTCCGCGGCGTGAATTGATGTCACCGATAACATCACCCATATACTCCTCTGGCATTGTTACCTCAACCTTCATAATCGGCTCTAAAAGTACTGGCGAAGCTTTCTGCATAGCTTCCTTGAATGCAAGTGAACCTGCAATGTGGAACGCCATCTCAGAAGAATCGACTTCATGGTATGATCCGTCATATACATTAGCATATACACCAACAACAGGGAATCCACCAAGAATACCTGCCTTTGTCGCTTCCTCAATACCTTCTCCGACTGCTGGAATGTATTCTTTAGGAATTGCACCACCGACAACAGTTGATTCAAACTTGAAGAGTTCTTCACCGTTTGCATCCATAGGTGCAAACCGAACTTTACAGTGACCATACTGTCCGCGTCCGCCTGACTGCTTCGCATATTTGGAATCAACTTCAACCTCTTTGGTAATTGCTTCCTTGTAAGCAACCTGGGGTGCACCAACATTTGCTTCTACCTTAAATTCACGGAGAAGTCTGTCTACTATAATTTCAAGATGCAGCTCACCCATACCTGCGATAATTGTCTGACCAGTCTCCTGATTTGTGTGCGCCCGGAATGTCGGATCCTCTTCTGCAAGTTTAGCAAGCGCTTCCCCCATCTTGCCCTGCCCTGCTTTTGTCTTCGGCTCGATAGCGAGCTCAATAACGGGCTCAGGGAATTCCATAGATTCAAGAATTACAGGATGCTGTTCATCACAGATTGTATCGCCTGTGGTTGTAAATTTAAATCCAACTGCCGCAGCAATATCACCAGAGTAAACCTTGTCCAACTCCTGTCTCTTGTTCGCATGCATCTGAAGAATACGCCCAACGCGCTCTTTCTTGTCCTTCGTCGCATTTAATACATAGGAACCGGAATTCATTGTACCGGAATAAACCCTGAAAAATGCAAGTTTACCAACAAACGGGTCTGCCATAATCTTGAATGCAAGTGCCGAGAACGGCTCGTCATCTGACGAATGTCTCTCAATCTCATTGCCTTCCAAGTCAGTACCCTTTATTGCAGGGATATCTGTAGGTGCTGGCATATAATCAAGAATGGCATCAAGCAGCTTCTGCACACCTTTATTTCTGTACGCCGACCCACAGCAAACCGGAACTGCCGTACACTCGCAGGTGCCCTTTCTGAGTGCAGCCTTAAGCTGCTCTGCTGAAGGTTCCTCCCCTTCAAGATACATCATTGTCAAATCATCATCCAACTCACAGATTTTCTCAACCATCTCTCCGTGATAAAGTTCTGCATCGTCTGCCATATCTTCCGGAATGTCGGAAATCGTAATGTCATCACCCTTATCATCATTGTAAAGATAGGCTTTCATTTCCATCAAATCAATGATACCCTTAAAATCATCTTCTTTACCGATAGGTAACTGAAGAATAATAGCATTCTTGCCCAACCTGGTACGAATCTGCTCTACAGCACCATAGAAATTCGCGCCCAGGATATCCATCTTGTTGATAAATGCCATTCTGGGTACATTATACGTATCAGCCTGACGCCATACATTTTCTGACTGTGGCTCAACACCACCCTTTGCACAGAAAACGCCCACAGCACCATCCAGCACGCGAAGGGAACGTTCCACCTCAACAGTGAAGTCAACGTGTCCTGGCGTATCAATAATATTGATACGATGCTCCAAAGCACCATCCTTAATTTTCGCGTTCTCCTGATGTGTCCAATGGCATGTCGTAGCGGCTGATGTAATCGTGATACCTCTTTCCTGCTCCTGTTCCATCCAGTCCATGGTCGCAGTACCTTCATGTGTATCACCAATCTTATAGTTAACACCAGTATAGTATAAGATACGCTCTGTAAGAGTTGTCTTACCAGCATCAATATGAGCCATAATACCAATGTTTCTGGTTCTCTCTAAAGGATATTCTCTTCCAGCCAAAGTTCTTCCTCCTTAAATAATTAGAAACGATAATGTGCAAAAGCCTTGTTTGCCTCTGCCATCTTGTGCATATCTTCTTTTCTTTTTACTGCGGCGCCTGTATTGTTGGATGCATCAAGAATCTCATTCGCCAGTCTTTCTTCCATGGTCTTCTCGCCTCTCTTACGTGCAAAGAAAACCAACCAGCGAAGACCCAGTGTCTGACGACGCTCCGGTTTTACCTCAAGAGGTACCTGATATGTGGCTCCACCGATACGTCTTGCCTTACATTCAAGCATTGGCATGATGTTGTTCATTGCCTCCTCAAATATATCCAATGCAGGCTTCTGCCCTTTTTCCTCTACTCTGGCAAATGCTCCGTATACGATTTTCTGGGCTACACCCTTCTTACCATCTAACATAACGTTATTGATAAGCTTCGTAACCACCTTGTTACCGTAAATAGGATCTGCTAAAACATCTCTTTTTTGAATATGTCCTTTACGTGGCACGGTTCTTCCCTCCTTAATTATTAATAGTGTTATCCACTTTTGTAGTGGATTGTCCACTACTTGATTAAATCAACGGTACTCACATTAATAAAACTTTGTGTTCGCGCGGTTTTCTATTTTAATAGGTATTAAATCAGAATCCCAACACTAATTAGTTTTTTGTGGTACATGGCAAATGATTACTTGCCTGCTTTTGGTCTCTTAGCTCCATACTTAGAGCGAGCCTGCTTTCTGTTAGCAACTCCTGCTGTATCAAGTGTACCTCTGATAATATGGTATCTTGTACCAGGCAAGTCCTTAACACGTCCGCCTCTGATAAGAACAACACTATGCTCCTGTAAGTTGTGACCTTCACCCGGAATGTAGCTTGTAACCTCCATGCCGTTTGAAAGACGAACTCTGGCAATCTTTCTAAGAGCTGAGTTAGGCTTCTTAGGTGTTGCAGTCTTAACTGCTGTACAAACGCCTCGCTTCTGAGGAGCAGATGTATCAGTTGCTTTCTTTCTCAAAGAGTTGTAGCCTCTCTGAAGTGCAGGTGCAGTAGACTTCTTAACAGTTTCCTGACGTCCTTTTCTTACTAATTGGTTAAATGTTGGCATTCCTTTTCACCTCCTGTATTTTTTATAAATGCCAAAACAATTAGGCACAACGCATGCCATACGTTTTACACACATGCTATATTATTATACTTTTATAAAATCGGAATGTCAATTACTTTTTCACAATTTTTTTAACACAGCGCATTATATGTTACAATTCACACCAACGCCAGTTTTCATCAGCTTATAATTTATTGAGGTGTGAATTATAACAGATTTTGGCGCATGATTCCCACTACTTTGGCGTAAGTGTGATTTACATTTCACCTTCACGCTGTCGGATATCCACAAAGGCATACATTCTTCCCGCACGTTTTCTTGGTCAGCCCTTCAACAGAAAAAAAGATTTCTGTCTACCATAGCTTCTGCTCACTTCTCACAGTTTGTTGTTACTACGGTAGATGAGCCGCCTATGAGATTTCACAGGGGTAAGCCCCAAACGCTTCCCCGTTTACCCGCCCGATTTGTGCAGTACGTTTACGGTTGCCCTTTGGACTTTCACTTAAGATTTTTGATACCTGCCATACTTAAAAGCGGCCTGCACTAAAGAGTGCAGACCAATTTTTATTAATACTTTTTTATTCTGTTAAAACTGCCGGTTCACCTGCCACCGCCATATCTGCTGTATCTGGTATATTGATTTCATCCGCTGTTTCGAAATCAAATTCCTCCTCAAAATCAAGTGTGGATTCAGGCTCTATATCCGTATTAAGTTTTACATTTCTGTAGCGTCTCAATCCAGTGCCTGCCGGAATCAGCTTACCGATAATAACATTCTCTTTCAGACCAATCAGGGGGTCAATTTTGCCCTTAATCGCTGCTTCGGTAAGAACCTTTGTCGTCTCCTGGAATGAAGCTGCTGAAAGGAATGAGCTTGTAGCAAGTGCTGCCTTTGTAATGCCCAGAATTACATCCTTATATTCCGCTGGCTGCTTGCCCTCCGCAATAAGCTGTTCATTGATATCCTCAAGTTCAATGCCGTCCACAAGCGTACCTGGCAGAAACTCTGTATCACCGCTTGTCTCAATGCGTTTCTTCTTAAGCATCTGGCGGACAATAACCTCGATGTGCTTATCTGCGATATCAACACCCTGTAAACGGTATACTCTCTGAACCTCACGGAGAAGGTAATTCTGAACCGCATCAATCTTCTTAATTTCCAGCAGGTCATGGGGATTAATACTACCCTCTGTCAACTCGTCTCCTGCTTCAAGTTCAGCACCGTCTGCAATCTTGATACGTGAACCATACGGAATCAGGTATGTCTTCTCATTTACGCCATCAGAAACAATAATCTCTCGCTTCTTCTTGGTATCTTTAATGGTTGCTGTACCGCCAAACTCAGCGATAATCGCAAGTCCCTTGGGCTTTCTCGCTTCAAAAAGCTCCTCAACACGGGGAAGACCCTGCGTGATATCATCGCCGGCAACGCCGCCGCTATGGAACGTTCTCATCGTAAGCTGTGTACCAGGCTCACCGATTGACTGTGCTGCAATAATACCAACCGCCTCACCAATCTGAACCGCCTCGCCAGTAGCCATATTCGCACCATAACATTTCGCACAAATACCAATATGAGACTTACAGCAGAGGATATTCCTAATCTTGACTTTCTCAACCGGCTCGCCTTTTTCATTAACACCCTTGCTGAGAATCTTTGCTGCCCTGCTTGGCGTAATCATATGATTCTTCTTCACAAGAATATTTCCGTCTCTATCTTTAATATCCTCACAGGAATATCTGCCTGTAATTCTGTCTTTTAAGCCTTCAATTGTCTCCTTGCCATCCATAAATGCGGCAACTTCCATCCCCGGTATGATATCCCTGCCCTCACAGCAGTCCACTTCACGGATAATCAGTTCCTGACAAACATCAACCATTCGGCGTGTCAGGTAACCGGAGTCCGCTGTACGAAGCGCGGTATCGGACATACCCTTTCGTGCGCCATGCGCCGACATGAAATACTCCAATACGTCAAGCCCCTCACGGAAATTAGACTTGATGGGCAGCTCGATAGTACGGCCTGTCGTATCCGCCATCAGTCCACGCATTCCTGCGAGCTGCTTAATCTGCTGGTTAGAACCACGGGCACCAGAGTCTGCCATCATAAAGATGTTGTTATACTTATCAAGACCGCCAATCAGTTTCTCTGTAAGTGCATCATCTGTTTCCTTCCAAGTCTCTACAACCGCCTTGTAACGCTCCTCATCTGTCATCAGTCCACGCCGGAAGTTCATCGTGATGCGGTCAACCGTCTTCTGCGCCTCCTCGAGCATCTGCGCTTTTTCAGCAGGCACCGTCATATCCGAAATCGAAACAGTCATGGCTGCACGTGTCGAATACTTATATCCCATCGCCTTGATACTGTCAAGCACCTCAGCAGTCTTCGTGGCACCATGGATATTGATAACCTTTTCCAGAATCTGCTTTAATCCTTTCTTCCCAACATGAAAATCAACCTCTGGGAGAAGCCAGTTCTCTGGCTTGCTTCTATCCACAAACTCCAGATCCTGCGGAAGTATCTCATTGAATATAAAACGTCCGAGTGTCGACTCTACTGTACCAGAAACGACCTCTCCGTCTGGCATCGCCTTAGTTACTCTTACCTTTATTCTCGAATGAAGTGTACATGCTTTATTTTCATAAGCAAGTATCGCCTCATTGATATTCTTAAAATATTTTCCCTCACCGAGCGCCCCCGGTCTCTCCTGCGTCAGATAGTAGATACCGAGAACCATATCCTGTGAAGGAACGGCAACTGGACCTCCGTCGGAAGGCTTGAGCAGGTTGTTCGGCGAAAGAAGCAGGAACCTGCACTCCGCCTGCGCCTCCACTGACAGCGGAAGATGCACCGCCATCTGGTCTCCGTCAAAATCCGCATTAAATGCCGTACATACCAGTGGATGAAGCTTAATCGCCTTACCTTCTACAAGGATTGGTTCAAACGCCTGGATGCCAAGACGATGCAGTGTCGGTGCACGGTTCAGCATAACAGGGTGCTCTTTGATAACTTCCTCTAGCACATCCCACACAGACTGGTCAAGTTTTTCCACAAGCTTTTTTGCATGCTTTATATTCTGTGATATCTGCCTTGAAACAAGTTCTTTCATAACAAAAGGCTTGAAAAGCTCTATCGCCATTTCCTTAGGCAGACCACACTGGTATATCTTTAATTCAGGTCCCACGACGATAACCGAACGTCCTGAGTAATCCACTCGCTTTCCAAGCAGATTCTGGCGGAAACGTCCTCCTTTACCTTTTAACATATCGGACAATGACTTAAGCGCCCTGTTTCCGGGTCCCGTGACAGGACGTCCACGTCTTCCGTTGTCAATCAGTGCATCGACTGCCTCCTGAAGCATACGCTTCTCATTACGCACAATAATATCCGGCGCGCCAAGCTCAAGCAGCCTTTTGAGACGGTTGTTTCTGTTGATAATCCTGCGGTATAAATCATTAAGGTCAGATGTCGCGAATCTGCCGCCGTCAAGCTGAACCATCGGTCTTAAATCAGGCGGGAGAACAGGAATTGCATCCATAATCATCCACTCTGGTCTGTTTCCGGATGCCCTGAACGACTCTACTACCTCTAATCTCTTAACAATCTTTGCCCGCTTCTGTCCTTTGGTGCTCTCATTCTTAAGCTCCGTTGAAAGTTCCTCGCAGTCTTTCTCAAGATCAATCGCTTCAAGAAGCTCTTTGATAGCCTCCGCCCCCATACCTACGCGAAAACTGTTCCTGCCCCATTTTTCTACATTATCCTGATATTCTTTCTCTGACAGCACCTGTTTATAGTCAAGATCCGTGTCCTTCGGATCCAGCACAATATAGGAAGCAAAATACAATACTTTCTCAAGCACTCTCGGGGTCAAATCCAGAATCAGTCCCATGCGGCTGGGAATCCCTTTGAAATACCAAATATGTGACACAGGAGCAGCAAGCTCAATGTGCCCCATGCGCTCTCTGCGCACGCTTGACTTTGTTACCTCAACGCCACAGCGGTCACATATGACACCTTTATAGCGTATTTTCTTATACTTACCGCAATGGCACTCCCAATCCTTGCTGGGTCCGAAAATCTTTTCACAGTACAGACCATCCCGTTCCGGTTTTAATGTCCTGTAATTGATGGTTTCCGGTTTTGTCACCTCACCTTTTGACCATTCCCTGATTTTTTCAGGAGAAGCCAGACCAATTTTGATTGCATCAAAAGAGATTGACTGGCTCTGTTCATTTTTTATTTCAGACATTTTGGCACTCCTTCCAGATTTTTTTATTCAAAATCATCATCAAAGCTGTCATCATCACCATCAAAATCATCATCAGAAAAATCATCTTCCTCAAAATCATCCTCGGCGTCAACTAAATCTCCGCTTTCCGCATCAAATTCTTTCTGCTGGTAGCCCTCGAGATTCTCCATATTATCATACTTGCGGTCACCTTCCATCTCAACACGGAAATCAGTCTCCGTATAGTCAACCGACTCCTTCAGCTCAACTTCATTCTGTTCTTCATCAAATACCTTTACATCAAGGCCAAGTGACTGAAGCTCCTTGAGCAGTACCTTAAATGACTCTGGAATCCCCGGCTCAGGAATGTTTTCGCCCTTGATAATTGCTTCATACGTCTTAACTCGCCCGACAACGTCGTCGGATTTTACTGTCAAAATCTCCTGCAGTGTGTGAGATGCACCGTAAGCCTCCAAAGCCCAAACCTCCATCTCTCCGAAACGCTGGCCGCCGAACTGCGCTTTGCCGCCGAGCGGCTGCTGGGTAACCATACCATACGGTCCCGTCGAACGGGCATGAATCTTGTCATCTACCAGGTGGTGGAGTTTCAGGTAATGCATGTGGCCGATTGTAACAGGACTGTCAAAATACTCACCAGTTCTGCCATCGCGAAGCCTTACCTTTCCGTCTCTGGAAATCGGCACACCTTTCCACAGATTTCTGTGTTCCCTGTTCTCTGAAAGGTACTCCATAACCTCCGGAAGCAGTTCTTCTTTATGTTTTGCCTCAAATTCCTCCCATTCGAGATTTACATAGTCATTTGCAAGATCAAGCGTATCCATGATATCCGACTCATTCGCACCGTCAAATACAGGGGTTGACACATTGAATCCAAGCGCTTTTGCTGCCAGTGAAAGATGAATCTCAAGCACCTGTCCGATATTCATACGCGAAGGCACACCCAACGGATTTAGCACGATATCCAGCGGACGTCCGTTTGGCAGGTACGGCATATCCTCCACGGGGAGCACACGGGAAACAACACCCTTGTTACCATGACGTCCAGCCATCTTATCTCCAACGGAAATCTTTCTCTTCTGCGCAATGTAGATGCGCACTGTCTGGTTGACGCCAGGTGCAAGCTCCGTGTCTCCGTTCGCCCTCGAAAATACTTTCGCATCTACAACAACCCCGTACTCACCATGGGGTACTTTGAGAGACGTATCGCGCACTTCCCTTGCCTTTTCGCCAAAAATTGCCCTTAAAAGCCGCTCCTCAGCTGTCAGTTCCGTCTCGCCCTTCGGCGTAACCTTGCCTACCAGAATATCTCCTGCGCGAACCTCGGCACCAATCCGGATAATCCCTCTGTCATCCAAATCCTTAAGTGCATCATCTCCGACACCCGGTACATCCCTTGTAATCTCCTCAGGTCCAAGTTTTGTATCGCGCGCATCTGTCTCGTATTCTTCTATATGAATGGAAGTATACACATCCTCCATTACAAGCCGCTCACTCAAAAGAACAGCATCTTCGTAGTTATAACCTTCCCATGTCATAAACCCGATAAGCGGATTTTTTCCAAGACCAAGTTCGCCGCCGCTTGTAGATGCACCGTCCGCAATAACCTGACCGGCTTCCACATGATCGCCTTTAAATACGATCGGCTTCTGATTATAACAGTTTGACTGATTGCTTCGCTCAAACTTATGAAGCTTAAATTCCGCCTTCTCGCCGTCATCATAAGTCACGCGGATAATCTTTGATGATACATATGTGATTGTACCAGACTTCTTTGCCACCACACATACGCCAGAGTCAACTGCAGCCTTAACTTCAATACCGGTACCTACCACAGGCGCTTCTGTGAACAGAAGCGGAACTGCCTGACGCTGCATGTTGGATCCCATCAGGGCACGGTTAGCATCATCATTCTGCAAAAAGGGAATCAGTGCCGTTGCAACGGAAAATACCATCTTAGGTGACACATCCATATAGTCAAACATCGCCTTGGGATATTCCTGTGTCTCGTCAAGGTAACGTCCTGATACGGAATTACGCACAAAATAGCCGTTCTCGTCAAGCTGCTCATTCGCCTGAGCCACATGATAATTGTCCTCCTCATCCGCCGTCATATACACAACTTCGTTTGTGACACGTGGATTCTTCGGGTCTGTCTTGTCTATCTTTCGATAGGGTGCCTCTATAAATCCATATTCGTTAATCCTTGCATAGGATGCAAGCGAGTTAATCAATCCTATATTCGGTCCTTCAGGTGTCTCAATCGGACACATTCTTCCATAGTGCGAATAGTGTACATCTCGAACCTCAAACCCGGCGCGGTCTCTGGAAAGACCACCTGGTCCCAATGCAGACAGACGTCTCTTATGCGTCAGCTCACCAAGTGGATTATTCTGATCCATAAACTGGGACAGCTGTGATGATCCAAAGAACTCTTTGATGGCAGCCTGTACAGGTTTAATATTGATAAGCGCCTGTGGAGATACATCATCCGTATCATGTGTCGTCATTCGCTCGCGCACCACACGCTCCATTCTCGAGAGACCGATGCGGTACTGGTTTTGCAGTAATTCTCCGACAGCCCTGATACGTCTGTTTCCTAAATGGTCGATATCATCACTGTTTCCAAGTCCGTACTCGAGGTGCATATTATAATTTATGGAAGCCAGTATGTCTTCTTTCGTAATATGTTTGGGTATCAGTTCATGTACATTTCTGGTAATAGCATCTGCCAGCTCCTCTGGATTTTCCGAATATTCCTCAAGTATCTGGCGAAGAACAGGGAAGTAGACATATTCTGTAATACCCAGACTTCTGGGTTCGCAGTCGACAAAGTTCGTTATGTCAACCATCATGTTCGAAAGTACCTTTACGAGTCTCTCCTCTGTCTGAATCCATACAAACGGAACTGCTGCATTCTGAATTGCATCAGCCATCTCCGCTGTAACTTTTTCACCTTTCTGTCCAAGAATCTCACCGCTGAATGGGTCAACCACATCCTCAGCAAGTATCTGGTTCCTGATTCGGTTCTTTAAGAAAAGTTTTTTGTTGAACTTATATCTGCCCACTTTTGCAAGGTCATATCTTCTCGGGTCAAAGAACATTGCCGTCACGAGGTTCTCTGCGCTATCTAAACTAAACGGCTCACCGGGACGAATTTTACTGTACAATTCCTTTAATCCTTCCTGGTAGTTCTCAGATGTATCCTTTGTAAAGCTGGCATGAATCTTCGGTTCATCGCCGAACAGTTCAAGAATTTCTTCATTCGTACCTACACCTAATGCACGAATAAGCACCGTGATTGGTACTTTTCTTGTTCTATCTACACGAACGTAGAAAACGTCATTGGAATCAGTCTCATATTCAAGCCACGCACCACGATTTGGGATAACGGTACAAGAAAACAATCTCTTACCAATCTTATCGTGGGCAATGCCATAGTAGATACCAGGGGAACGTACCAACTGGCTGACAATAACTCGCTCGGCGCCATTAATAACAAAGGTACCTGTTTCCGTCATCAGCGGGAAATTACCCATAAAAATCTCATGTTCTGTGATTTCTTCTTTCTCTTTGTTGTGAAGACGAACCTTAATTTTTACAGGAGCTTCGTATGTTAAGTCTCTTTCCTTACACTCCTCGATTGTATGCTTAATCTCGTCCTCCGCTAAAACGTAATCTACAAATTCCAGACTTAATCGTCCGCTGTAGTCAGTAATTGGAGAGATATCCGCTAACGCTTCCCGAAAGCCTTCTTCCAGAAACCATTTGTAGGAATCCTTCTGAACTTCGATAAGATTCGGCATATTCAGAACCTCTTCTTGTCTCTGATAGCTCATACGCATCGTCTTGCCGGAGACCACTGGACGTATTCTGTTTTTTTCCATGACATTTCACCCCGTTCTTATTTATATACATCTATAATTCATTGAGCCTTATTTGCAGGGTAACCGTCCACTTTCTGAGCAGTTACGTGCAGGCACAATTTTTCATAATAGTGCACCCTACATACTACCACAAGTCAATTTTAAAGTCAATGAAAACTTTTTAATATTTTCCGTTTTTTCAGCTAACAAAAAAGGAAAAGCGAAAAGGCCGGGAATATATCCCGACCCCTCGTAATCATCTGGTCTAGATTACTTAAGTGTAACCTTCGCACCTTCTGCTTCAAGCTTTGTCTTAATTTCCTCAGCCTCAGCCTTAGCTGCTGCTTCCTTAAGTACCTTAGGAGCGTTATCAACCAAATCCTTAGCTTCCTTCAAGCCAAGACCTGTTGCTTCACGAACAACCTTGATAACTTTAACCTTGTTCGGACCTACCTCTGTAAGCTCTACATCAAACTCATCCTTCTCCTCAACCGCTGCGCCTGCGCCCTCTGCCGCTGCAACTACAACGCCTGCCGCTGCAGAAACACCAAATTCTTCCTCGCAAGCTTTTACTAAATCATTTAATTCTAAAACTGTAAGCTCTTTGATCGCTTCAATAAACTCTGCTGTTGTTAACTTTGCCATTATTGTTTTCCTCCATTAATTAATTTGTTTAACGACTATCCAGATACAAAATTGACATTCTTTTCCGGACAATTACTCTGCTGCAGGTGCTTCTGCTGTCTCTTCTGCAGGAGCCTCCGCTGTTTCCTCAGCCTTAGGAGCCGGCTCACATGCGCTTGCGCCGCCTTTTTCAGCAACCTGATTAAGCACACGTGCAAAGTTTGTAATCGGTGACTGGATGCTTCCAAGGAACTTGGAAATAAGTTCGTCTCTTGAAGGGATGCTCGCGATAGACGCCATTCCCTTTGCATCATAAACGACACCTTCCACAACACCTGCTTTCATCTCAAGTGCCGGGCACTCCTTAGCAAATTTGCTTAAAATCCTCGCCGGTGCTGTCGCATCATCCTTGCATACTGCAATCGCATTTGTTCCCTTAAGACTGTCTGTCAGACCTTCAAACGCTGAGCCTTTAAAAGCACGTGTCATCAGTGTATTCTTGTAAACTTTGTAGCTGACACCGGCCTCACGAAGCTGTCTGCGCAGCTGCGTATCCTGTGCAACTGTGATTCCACTGTAACTTACGATTACAACTGTGGCAGCATCCTTGATAAGAGAAGAAATCTCATCAACAATAGGCTGTTTTAATTCAATCTTTGCCATCTTTTTACCTCCTTATAGATTTTATGGACTGTTCTTCCCAGTATCCCATCTAGTCAGTAATCAGGATCGTGAACCGCATGTTCCGCACCATTGCGTCGTTAAAATTTCCAGACAATGCCACCGCATCGCTGTCGAAATTTTGCCTGGCACTGACACGAACCATGCTGCTCACAATTCTAATTTCTGTCTGGACGGAGTACTGGAGCATGTTTAAAAAATCATTCCTGCCGATTGGAGTCTACGATAAAAAACCTCCCAATCCTATGCTGGCGCATAAGCCGAGAGGTAAAAGCAATCAATTCAAAACTCTTTTCCTCGGTAGGCGGTACACTTACGCAAATCACAGTCTCCTGTGGCCTGCACCTACTGTCTTCGGCATGGTTTTACAACCTTTAATACAATACCACAGCTCGAATATACTTGTCAACGCTTTTTTATAAAAATATCCAACCAAATTCAAACACGGTGTTACAATTCACACCAACGCCAGTTTTCATCAGCTTATAAGTTATTGAGGTGTGAATTATAACAGATTTTGCACACAAAATGCTAAAAGGCAAGCATTTTGGCGCATGATTCCCACTACTTTGGTGTAGGTGAGAACAGTAACCAAACACGCTCTAAAATGTCACGCCCCCTTCGCTGTCAATCTGTATATTGGGTGACAGCCCTCTCATGTAATTGAGCACGCCTTCCTTGTCAGAACCTTCAAGCTCCCTCGTGCGGCAGTCCTCCTGCCTGCACGCAACAAACCTGAAATCCTGTATTCCATCCTTATTGATCCCAACCTCAACAAGGCATGTATCCTGTGTCTTGGAGTTAAACCAATAATTTCCCAGACTGTATACCACCGGAACCCCTGACACGACATCAATCTTCTGCAGGCAGTGCGGATGATCCCCTATGATAAGATTCACGCCTGCTTCCGCATATATTGGCGCCTGTTTGTCCTGAAGCCAGTCTGTCTCCTCCTGACTTTCTGTGCCCCAGTGTATATAAAGTATGACAAAATCGCAATTTGCCTTTGTCTCTGCGATGACCTCCAAAAGCGCTGATGGATCCATACATCTTAGAACACCTGCATTTGTCGATGTTGCCTCCTTTGTATCAGGTACGGCATTTCTCTCTATCTGTGTCGCACTCACAATGCCTATCTTCATACCATTTGCAATAAGATAGAGCGGTTTTTTCGCATCTTCAATATTTCTTCCCGCTCCCACATAAGGTATTCCGGCATTTTCAAGTGTTGTGAACGTGTCAAGAAGCGCCTCCTCCCCATAATCGTATGCATGGTTGTTCGCAAGCGATACAACATCCACTCCTATCTGCCCTAGTAGTTCCACATTGGCAGGATTTGCCCGAAATGTAAACTGTTTGCCCTCTGTCGGGGCACCTCTTGTAGAAAAAGGAAATTCGTTGTTCAGCATAAATACATCCGCAGTCTGCATCCGCTCCAGCAGTCCGCCAGTAAAAGTATCGTAGATGTCACTCCCCCTGCTTCGGTAGCGGAACATCATTGCGTACTCGTCATCCAGCAAAATATCCCCAGCAAAAAGAAATGAGACACGCTCACTGTCTGCACACTCCACGACACGCACATTTTCCCCTTTCTCAACCGCATCCTGATACAGTCTTTCGTTCTCCGCAAGTATCTCATCATACACGCCTGACGTCTGTATTTCATCTGAATTTTCATCCGCCGTACCTTCTGCCGCCATATTTTCATCTGTTTGTTCTTTCGTGTCAGGCTGTTCAAACAACCAGGATAAATCAATCATCTCATGACTGTTTCCCTGCATATTTTTCGCACTCTGCCCTGCCACAAAAGCTGCATATCCAACCATAACGGTACCGCCAACCATAAGCACCGCCGAGAGTGCCATGACAAATATACGCAGCTGCCCCTTTATTCCCTTTTTCTGCCTTTTTCTTATCTTGCCCCTGCTTCGTTTCTCCCTTTTCCCTTTTTTCGCCAAACATTCACCTCGTCTCTGTCATTTAATAAATCTGTCTGTATTTATACATATACGAAGAGACCCCGCTTTTATCCAAAACGAGGTCCCTCTTATCCACATTATTTATTCTTGATTAGAACTTAGCAACACTAACCTTTACGCCAGGCCCCATCGTTGACGAAAGAGTAATACTCTTTAAGTACTGTCCTTTCAGATTTGAAGGTTTCGCCTTCACAATCGCATCTAACAGTGAGTTCAGATTCTGTGTCAACTGCTCCTCTGTAAAAGATACCTTTCCAATCGGGCAGTGGATGATGTTTGTCTTATCAAGCCTGTACTCAATTTTACCAGCCTTGATATCGTTGATAGCCTTTGTAACATCCATTGTTACTGTTCCGGCCTTAGGATTCGGCATTAGACCCTTGGGTCCTAAAACCTTTCCAAGACGACCAACAACACCCATCATATCAGGTGTAGCTACTACAACATCGAAATCTAACCAACCGTCATTCTGAATCTTCGGAATCAGCTCGTCTCCGCCAACATAATCTGCGCCGGCTGCCTCAGCCTCCGCAATCTTATCACCCTTGGCAAACACTAAAACTCTAACAGTTTTACCTGTTCCGTTTGGAAGTACAACAGCACCACGGATCTGCTGTTCTGCATGACGTCCATCACATCCTGTCCTGATATGCACTTCAACTGTCTCGTCAAATTTCGCAGTTGCAGACTTCTTAGCCAATGCTACCGCATCTTCAATCTCATAAAATGTCGCGCGATCAATTAACTTCGCGGATTCATTATATTTCTTACCATGCTTCATTCTATTTTACCTCCGCTTAATCCTCTACTGTGATACCCATAGATCTTGCTGTACCTGCTATCATGCTCATGGCAGCCTCAAGGCTTGCCGCATTTAAGTCAGGCATCTTTAATTCTGCAATCTCCTGAATCTTTGCCTTTGAAATCTTGGCAACTTTTGTCTTGTTCGGCACTGCTGAAGCAGTCTTAAGGTTGCATGCCTTCTTTAATAAAACTGCTGCAGGCGGAGTCTTTGTAATGAAGCTAAAGCTTCTGTCTGCATACACTGTAATCACTACAGGAATAATCATACCTTCCTGATCTGCTGTTCTGGCGTTAAACTGTTTTGTAAACTCAACGATGTTTACACCATGCTGTCCAAGAGCTGGTCCAACCGGTGGAGCTGGTGTTGCTTTCGCGGCAGGAATCTGTAATTTAATATATCCTTCTACTTTCTTTGCCATTTTAGGCACCTCCTAATTTATTCTCAGTCTTCCCTCTTATAGAGACTGTTTTGTGGTAGTCTGGGCGGATGACCCTCCCACACGGAAATATGTCCGCTAAATATTTTATTACAACCAAATCACCTTGTCAATATAATTTTAGTCCCACATCTTTTTGATGTCAGTAAAATGAATCTCAACAGGTGTCTCACGACCGAACATTTCAACATTAATCGTTGCGGTCTGTCTTGCCGCGTCAATCTTCTGAATCGTTCCAACCGTGTCTTTCCACACGCCTGCGGTAACGCTTATCACGTCACCCTCAGCGAATTCAATGCTGGTATCCATACCAAAATCAAGTGCTTTGAGTTCTGCTTCCGTAAGCGGCACCGGCTTGCTGCCTGGTCCCACAAATCCGGTAACACCCCTTGTATTTCTCACGACATACCATGCGTCATTGTTGTCAGCATCCATATGAAGAAGTACATAACCGGGAAACATCTTTTTCTGTGATGTCTTTTCCACTCCGTTTTTCAGCTCCATTACATCCTGCAGTGGAACTCTGACTTCAAGGATTTCATTCTCAAGGTGTCTGTTCTCAATTGCTTTTTCAATATTGGCCTTTACCTTATTCTCATATCCCGAATAAGTGTGAACTACATACCAGCCCATGCCGAGTCCACTCTTGTTGTCACTGAGTGCCACTCTGCTGTGAGGCTCCTCCTCGACCGGCTCCGGGACAGATACAGGCTCCTCCACAGCAGCTTCTTCAGCTTCTAGTGCCGGTTCTGGCTCAAATACATCTTCTGCCACTGTTTCTTCTGTCTGCGCTTCCTCCGTCTCGTGCGGTCTCTCCGGCATCTTGGGCGATACCGGAAGCCACTCCTGCATATTGGGAGTAATAAGCTTTTTGGCTACTGCCTTCTTCTTTTCTTCCATACTCGTTATCCTCTTTTATCTGTTCTATTAGATTCCGATACTTGTCAAGAAGTTAATACCATACTGGATAAGCGTATCCAAAAAAGTAATAATGAGTCCTAATACAACCGAAACACAAAGAACCGCCACCGACTGCTTAACGGTCTCTTTCCTGTCAGGCCAGGCAATCTTTTTAAACTCTGTTTTAACACCCTTCCAGAAGCTTTCCTTCTTTGCCTCAGACTTAGCTGAATCTGCCATAGTGTGCCTCCTAATTCTTTCGATTGATTATTTTGTTTCCTTGTGCAGTGTATGAGTCTTGCAGAATCTACAATACTTCTTGATTTCCATTCTGTCCGGATGAGTCTTTTTCTCCTTTGTAGTATTGTAATTACGCTGTTTGCACTCTGTACATGCCAATGTAATCTTTGTACGCATAATTCCACCTCCGCTAGCGTTCTAATGTATATATTGCCCTAATCACGCAGGATGAACACCAACCTTTTCATAGTGAATTCAGTATGCCTTTTACAGACTGTCCCTCCGTCAGATGGACTGAATTGCATAAAAAAAAGACCTAATGTGCATCTTGCCTATCCAATATATCACACGAAAAATGCGGCGTCAACATTTTTTCCGCATTTCCTGTTTTTTTTCTGACAAGACCACTTGATTTTTCATACAATTCATGGTAAATTTAAGATAATAAACAGATATACATAATATTTTCAGAATTTTCATACATTTTAAGTTGTATATTTGTCTAAAATAAAGGAATTTTATCAATATTATATTCAATTCAGACATTAAAAACAGGTTCACATAAGGCAATAAACGGCCGTTTTTCGAATATATTATGGTAACTATCCTTTATCTTTCAAATTATATATAGTATACGCAAATATAATTTGTGTCTACTATATAAATAATATGTATAGATTACAGAGGGGAGGACGCAGGTATGCCAGTTTCTTTGACTACATTGCCTATTTATGACCAATATTTATCCACTTACCGAAGCAGCGATAACAACAACGGCGCCGGAAATTACAAAAACAACAAGCGCAGTCTCCGTCACGCCACACATAACGCTACTGAGCTGAAGGACATATACAGCGCCATTCAGTGGAAAAACCGTTTTACACCGCTCTATCTCACGGAACCCTCACCGCGTTCCGTCGCTTATGCGATACACCTGAAAGAGAGCGCCAACGACCTGCGGCAGACTATTGATTCACTCAGCGGGGACGATGATGATCTATTCTCAATGAAATCCGCATACAGTGACAATGAACTGCTTGCCAGTGTTGAATATGAATCCGAGGATGCAGACGACGAAGTTCCATCTGATTTCGTGCTTGAAGTTGAAAACTTTGCAACACCGCAAATCAACACGAGCAAATACATGAAATCGAATCAGCCGGTCTCACTTGCTCCGGACAGTTATTCCTTTGATATTCTGACAAATAAGCTTCACTATGAACTTCAGTTTAATGTAAGCGAGGGAGAGACGAACAGCGAGCTGCAGAAAAAACTCGCCCGGCTCATCAATAATTCTGACATCGGCGTATCGGCAAAGGTTGTCGAATCACGCGGGCTTTCTGCGCTGGAAATTACTTCTAATGCGTACGGACTGCCCATACAGAGCAACAGACATTTCACTATTACAGACGAAAATACAAGCTATGCAGACGGAATTGTTGATTATCTGGGGTTGAATAAGACAATTAAGGAAGCGACCAACGCTGTGTACAGCATCAACGGAAACGAAGAATCTTCCTATTCAAACAGCTTCAATGTATATGGCGCTTACCATGTAACGCTGCACCCGGAAAATACAGAGGCGGGCAAAAATGTCGCCGACAATATCACGGCACGCGCAGCGGCAGTCAATGCAGGAAAGACCACAAGCGTGAAAATAGGACTCTATCCCGATGCCGAATCACTCTCCAATAATATAGAAACGTTTGTTGAAGGCTACAATAATTTTATGAATGGGGTTATTAATGACCAGGACGATGAACCGCTCACCCGGCTTCTGTCAAAAGACCTTCACAAATTCCTGGGGCTTCACAGTTACAACCTTGAAAAATATGGCATCAGCATCAACGAGGATGCCACGCTTGATTATAAAAAACTGGACGATGTCGCAGACGCAGACGCAATTAAAGGATTTGGTTCGCAGATTTTGCGAAAACTTAACGCCATCTCCCTTGACCCTATGGAGTATATCGACCGGCGCATATGTGCTTACCCAAATCCCAATGCAAGCTATCCAAATCCGTATATGACAAGTATTTATACAGGCATGTTATTCAGTACCTGGACATAAAAAACGAGCAAAATGCTCGTTTTTTATTTTTAGCACACAAGAATGTTCCCTTTACTCGCTTGCTTTTTCGCTTTCCGCCATCTCTAGTGCCGCCGCAATCACCTTATCCATATCATAGTACTTGTACTGTCCCAGCCGTCCGCCAAAAAGCACATTTCTCTCCGCACTGGCAAGTGCTTCATACTTTTTGTAAAGTGCCGCGTTTTTATCGTCATTTACCGGATAATACGGCTCGTCACCGCGTTTCCACTCCTTGGGATACTCTCTCGTTATCACTGTATCCGGCTGACTGCCAAACTCAAAATGCTTATGTTCAATAATGCGTGTAAACGGTATCTCGCGCTCTGTGTAGTTCACCACAGCATTTCCCTGATAATTCTGCTCACCTTCCAGAAGCTCTGTCTCGAAATTCAGTGAACGGTATTCCAGTGCACCTTCACAGTAATCAAAAAACGCGTCTATCATTCCTGTATATAAAACCTTATCAAACATATGCCGTCCATCATTTGTGACATATGTGTCATTTTCTTTTCTGACAAATCCAGCAAAATCTGTCTCCAGCCTGACTTCAATACCTTCGAGCAGTTTCTCCACCATGCCTGTATAGCCACCTTTAGGAATCCCCTGATAAACGTCATTAAAATAATTGTTATCAAACGTAAATCTGACCGGAAGGCGCTTAATAATGAATGCCGGCAGCTCCTTGCAGTCTCTGCCCCACTGTTTTTCAGTGTAGCCCTTTACAAGCTTTTCATAGATGTCGGTTCCCACCAGTGAAAGCGCCTGTTCCTCAAGGTTTAAAGGATTTGTAATATTTAAGTCGGCTATCTGGGACTGGATGCGCTGCGCTGCCTCTTTCGGTGTTTTGATGTTCCACATTTTTGCAAATGTGTTCATATTAAAAGGAAGATTATACAGCTCGTCCTTATAAACAGCCACAGGAGCATTGATGTAATTGTTAAACTCCGCCAGCTCGTTCACATATTGCCATATTTTCTTGTCCGAGGTGTGAAAAATATGCGCTCCATATTGATGAACATTGATACCTTTTACCTGCTCCGTATAAATATTCCCCGCAATATGTTTCCTCCTGTCTATGACAAAACACTGCTTTCCTTTTTTTTTCATTTCGCTGGCAAACACGGCTCCGAAAAGTCCTGCACCGACTACTAAATAATCATACTTCACGTTCACTACCCCCTATCAGTTGATATTCAGGAATGGTTCCGCCGGCTTCCAATCCCGTGCAATCTGCTCATAATTGGCTGCCTTCTCAAGCAGCTTTGCATGCTCTGTCTCGTATTCTTTCTGCGGAAGCGCCCTGAGTTTTGGTGACTTAGCCAGCTTTCTGAAACACAGCGATAGCGCCATGTACGCAGATGTTCCGCTGCTTGCAGCATCAATCTCACTCTCGCAGTCAAATCCTGCCCTGTGAAACCACTCCGAAGCCTCCTCGAAATCCTCTTTTTTCATAAAGAAGTAGCCCAGCTCCATACACATCTCCGCCGACGGTATCGTAGCCTCCTCACTCAGCGAGGCCTTCAACATACTTACAGGATTGTCCGCCAGCCTGTATATTTTTAAAAGTATGGCAATAATCTGCCTGCACAGCAGCTCCTTGCCCTCTGACCGCTTCTCCACCAGAGATTTCTCAAAAAACTTTTCTGCTTTTTCAAGGTCTTTCTCTGTACCCGCCTTGTACAATTCCCGGATATACATCCCCATCAGGCGGTCGGAGAGCGTACCTTTTTCCTCTATCGTTTTCTCAAACACTTCAAAATCCCTGCTGCTGTGGTTTCCCTGCGGGCAGTGTTGAATCTCGATGTCACTGTCATAGACTACCGGATTGAGATTGATTGTCTCATGAATCGGCTCAATCCATGTGAACGTACGCAGTCTCTTGAAGAGCTTTGGCCGCATGTCACGTGCAAAATTTTCTGTCGGGTGGTTAATCTGCTCTGTCACGTAAATCATCTGCACAATCTCCACCTCAGGCATCATTGCACGTTTCAAAGCCCTAAGCTTGTCCTGATTTTCGCGGTCAAGCACCTCGTCGGCATCCGCGGAGTAGATATAATCGCCGGTCGCTTTGGAAAATGCAAAATTTCTTGCCGCCGCAAAATCATCTTTCCATTCAAAATCATACACATACGGCGTATACTGCGCCGCTATTTTTTTGGTATCATCTGTAGATCCAGTATCCACAATGATAACTTCATCCATGATATCCTTCAGTGAATCGAGGCAGTTCCCAAGCACCGCAGCCTCATTCTTAACAATCATACACAGACTGAATTTCATACCGTTGTCCCCTTTGTCTTCCTTATTAATTACTGCTAACCTGATATAAATCTTGAAAATCTTTTCAAAACTAGAGCGTGTTTGAAAAATCATTCCTGCCATCTATATAACGACGCGTATGCGTCGTATTCACCACTTTGCGTGAT
>JAIECJ010000061.1 GCA_029068555.1 Lachnospiraceae bacterium | reverse complement strand
TTTCTTTCGTACAATGCCGTATTTATCAGCATATCTGTGTGAAAGTTTGGATTTCTTTAAAGTTGGGATTTTGCGGAGAATGAATAATATTCGGGCGAGGGCAGAGGAGATTGTGAGGGAAGAAATTATATATGTGCTTTAAGAATAAGGTGGCAGAGATTGTGTATTTTCATCCTGTTCTGCACAAAGTATTGTAATTTTTTTGAAAATAGTATTGTTATTGTTCTTATTATGGAATATAATAATTATCATGTATGGAGGGACAAGAATAATGGACGTGATTTCAGCAAGGGAAGCGGCCGATAGATGGGGGATTTCTCAGCGGCGTGTTGCAACTCTCTGCACCGAAGGACGAATCGAACAGGCAACGTTGGTTGGTAAAATGTGGATTATTCCAGCAGATGCTAAGAAACCTGAGGATGCTCGTAGCACTCGATATATTAGGTCTGATGGTAAAAAGATAAAGCCTTTTTTGAAGTGGGCGGGTGGCAAGGGACAGTTGCTCTCAGAAATTGAGAAATATTATCCATTTGAAGGTGGTAAAATTATGAAATACGCTGAGCCATTTGTCGGAGGTGGAGCTGTACTTTTTGATGTTTTGAGCAGGTACGATTTAGAGCAGGTCTACATCTGCGACATTAATGCGGAGCTTATCAATACATACCGCATGATTCAAGATAATATTGATGCGCTGATTTCTATGTTAGCCACAATGCAGAACGAATATGTACCACTGGATTCTGAACATAGAAAAATTTATTATATGGAAAAACGTGAACAATTTAATATTTTGAAAATCAACAGTGAGGAAGTAAAGAATATTGAAAGGGCTGCGTTGATGATTTTTCTCAATAAAACTTGTTTTAATGGGTTGTATCGAGTGAATCGCAAGGGACTGTTCAATGTTCCAATGGGGGGATATAAAAATCCGCTGATTTGTGACGAGGAGAACCTTCGGGCAGTATCAAAAAAACTGCAAAAGGTCATGATTGTTTGTGGCGATTACCGACAGTCGGCTGATTTTATAGATGAGCATACCTTTGTCTATTTTGATCCTCCTTATCGCCCTATTACCGAAACGGCGGCTTTCACTGCTTATACTGAAAATCTCTTTAACGATGAAGAACAGATTGAACTTGCTAAGTATGTGGACGAACTGGATCGGAAAGGTGCAAAGGTTGTAGTAAGTAATTCTGACCCTAAGAATTCAAATGTCGAAGATGATTTTTTTGATGACATTTATTCTTCTCACAGAATCAAGCGTGTGGAGGCTGCCCGCATGATTAACTGCAACAGTCAAGGCAGAGGAAAAATTAAAGAACTGCTTATCAGTAATTTTTAAGGAGGTTAACGTTATGCCATACGGAGAGTATGCACAGTGCCCTTGTTGTGAAAAGACAGCTTACGGCAAAGATGAAATAGAACAAAAATTTGGTTATCGCAATATGGGCGATGGTCGTTATATTCCACAATCATATTGTCGTGAATGTCGTTCTGCCCGCTGTGAGGCAGGAAAACCTTGTAAGGTTAAATAGTATTTTTGAGGAGAAACATTATGATAAAGAACGGAAAAGGTGGCGGAAATACTAAAACCGGCCTGATTTTTGAAGGTAAAACAGATTTATCAACTTTTTTAAGTAGTCAGCCAGGGTATTGTGTGAATGACGGTATTGTTTTCTATAATGATGAAAAAGTTGCTCGGATTTTTAAAAAGCACAGTTTTTACAAATACTTAAAGGAAATTGGTGTGGAGTGGGAAAAGATTATTTCTAAGAAACTTTTGCCCGATGACAGTATTTATGTTATTGTAAATAATACACTTTTTATCATTGAATGTAAGTACCAGCAGGTCGAAGGTTCTGTTGATGAGAAACTGCAAACTTGTGATTTCAAGAAAAAACAGTATCAAAAATTGATGGCACCAGTCAATATTGACGTAGAGTACATTTATCTCTTAAGTGATTGGTTTAGAAACTCGAAGTACAAAGATGTATTGGACTATATTATTAGTGTGCGTTGTCAGTACTATTTTGAGTATATTCCTCTTTCAAAATTGGGACTGCCAGTTCCACCTAGCAATAAGGAGGAGTAAGCTGTGGCAAGGGATTTTACAAGTTGGCTTTCTGGGTTTCG
Organism: Lachnospiraceae bacterium; assembly: GCA_029068555.1. GTDB lineage: Bacteria > Bacillota > Clostridia > Lachnospirales > Lachnospiraceae > COE1. The sequence goes on along the minus strand of JAIECJ010000061.1, from coordinate 1,968 downwards.
GGACAGCATAGCGGACTATGGCTACTACATTGATTTTAAAAAAGTTCACCGCAATGTGGATGGAATCAAGGTGGAATTGAATATCCTAAATTCTTTGATTGGATCTTCTGATATCGAGAGTGATTTTGAAACGCTTATAAAAAAATATCCAGAGGTGTTAAAATGTATTCCTCTGCTCTTGGCTGTTCGTGCAAATGAAATTTATGCAATGGATGGTGATGGCGCATTTACATACGATTTCAAAAAACCAACGCTTTCTGTAGAGCAATACAAAATGTTCATGCGAAAGACAGGGCTATTTAATCTTATCTCAAAACATATTGTTAATAATCTTGTAGACTATGCCACTGGAGTGGAAACCGGATTGGATTCCAATGGTCGTAAGAATCGTGGCGGTCACCTAATGGAAGATTTGGTAGAACGCTTTATCCAGCAGGCAGGATTCATAAAAGGTGAAAGCTATTTTAAGGAAATGTACATACATCAAATTATCGCAAAATGGGACATTGACCTTTCTGCAATTTCCAATCAAGGTAAGATGGAAAAGCGTTTTGACTTTGTGGTTAAAACTCCGGCTATGATTTATGGTATTGAAACGAATTTTTATGGCAGCGGTGGCAGTAAGCTTAACGAAACTGCAAGAAGTTATAAAACTCTTGCAACGGAAACAGATACTGTCAATGGTTTTATTTTCGTTTGGTTTACCGATGGTAAGGGATGGAATAGTGCTAGAAACAATCTTGAAGAAACCTATGATGTGATGGAACATATTTACAATATCAAGGATTTGGAGAATGGTATAATCAGAGAGGTTTTTAAGTGATGACAAAAAAAATCACAAAATGGGAGCCGGAGGATTTTGAACTTGAGATGACTACGCATTGGTCTTTTCCCAAACGTGGTGATTGGGCAACTCACGATGCAAAGTGGCGTGGGAACTGGTCGCCGTATATTCCTCGAAATATTTTGCTTCGGTATTCACAGGAGAATGATTTGGTGTTGGATCAATTCGCCGGAGGCGGCACCACTCTGGTGGAAGCAAAATTGCTTAATCGTGATATTCTCGGTGTCGATGTAAATGATGTTGCACTTGAACGATGCAAAGAAAAAACAGATTTTGAACACGAGGGTGCAAGCGGTAAGGTCTATATCAAAAAAGGCGATGCCCGTCATTTGGATTTTATTCCTGATAGCAGCATAGACCTCATTTGCACCCATCCACCCTATGCGGATATTATTCAGTATAGCGAAGATATTGAAGAAGATTTATCCCATTTGAAAGTTAAAGATTTTCTTGAAGAAATGAAATCAGTCGCTGCAGAAAGTTATCGTGTTTTAAAAAAGGACAAGTTTTGTGCTGTCCTTATGGGTGATACTCGTCAAAAGGGACATATGATACCAATGTCTTTTGATGTAATGAAAACCTTTCAGGATGCAGGATTTAAATTGAAAGAATTGATTATTAAAGAACAACATAATTGCAAAGCGACGGGCTATTGGAAAACCAATAGTGTGAAATACAATTTTTTGCTGATAGCACATGAGTATTTATTTATATTTAGAAAGTGAATGAGAAAAATACGGAATTAAAAGCAACACCCAAAAGCTTAGATGATGTATTAAGACTACAAAGGAAATATGTTATTCCAAGATTTCAGAGAGAGTTTGCGTGGGAAACAGACGAATTGGCGGAATTATATGACGATTTAATTGATAATATTACTTATACACAAAATGGTTTATCAACAAATGAATATTTTATTGGATCATTAGTTTTGGTTGGAGATGATGATACTTCAAAAATTGAACGTTTTATTGTCGATGGTCAGCAAAGATTAACAACGTTTACCATAGCATTTGCTGTGTTGGCGCAAAAATTTAAAGAAATAAAAGAGCTTCCTGTATAATTCAAGTATAGGGAATTCCAAGAAAGAAGGTTGAGAAAAAAATACCTCAGAGTAAAATAAG
>JAIECJ010000060.1:74232-78679 GCA_029068555.1 Lachnospiraceae bacterium | reverse complement strand
CCATTTAAATTTTGTACAATGTTCTATTTTTACAAAATTTAAATGGCATATAGCTGTCAATGATGATATAATAAAAAAAATGATTTGAATTTTATCATTCCATTTACCTATGTAAACCAGTTGGTATTACAAATCTAAAACTACCAGGGAGCAATACTACAAATGAATGCAAACATAAATAAGAAAACCTATGTAACATACATTATATGCTCAGCTATTATCTGTTTATTTTTAATCGCGATTTTCATCTACGATAAAAAGACAGATACACGCCAGCAGCAGTCCGCCTATGCAGTGTCAGAGTGGACAGATTATCAAAAAGAATTCCGTATGAAGAAAACCGTGGTTTCCGGCACTCTCCGGGTAGACCCTTCTGTCGGAAACATCCTTGCTTTTTATACCATCCATCAGAACGTAAAAGTGTATTCAAACACCACACTTATTTATGAATACCCGATTCAAAACAATAATCCGTTTTCCGACTCTCCCGGTTATTGCTGGAATTTTATAAACCTTCCTTATACGACAAACAATATCGAAATTGTTTTCTCAACACCTTACCCGTCTTATCTGAAAACAATACCGGTATTTTATATGGGAAATCCTTTTTCCCTGCCTACATATATTATTACGGAGAACTTCCTTCCGTTTGCCCTCTGTATTATCATGTTTATTCTGGGTATTGTACTGATAGTGTATCATATTGTAGTAGCGCGCAATATCAGTACCAACGGAAAGCTTGTGAAACTGGGAATTTTTGCTGTATTTTTATCCATCTGGTCTGCCAATGAGTGCACGATTACAACGCTGATACTGAAAAACAATCTGGTCACATCCTATTTGTCGTTTCTGGCACTGATGGTACTTGCCCTTCCGTTTGCAATATTTGTCAAAACTTTCTACGAAGACGACAGCCCGCTCTGGGAACTGTTTTGCAAAGCTGATGTTCTGCAGATTGCTGCCTGTCTCCTGCTTGCCTTTACTGGTATCGCTGATTTAAGAGAGACACTATGGACCACCCATGTAATGCTGGGTGCACTTGGCATCATAATCGTTATACAGTCCTATTCTCTTATAAAAAACAAGACACATACTCATATGGTAAAAGTTCATATGGCATGTGTCCTTATATGCTGTGTGTCGCTTACTGTAGACTTGCTTGATTTCTATTTTTTTAATGTCGGTGATGGAAATACATTTGGACGTCTCGGTTTTCTCACATATATTATCGTTCTTGGCATTGCCTCCACACGGGAATCCGTTACGCTTATGAAAATGGGACAGGAGGCGGACGCTTACCAGACACTTGCATATACAGATCAAATGACTGGTCTGAACAACCGTACCTGCTTTAATGTAGATTTTGCCAGATTATCAAAAAATCCAAATGATGTAGCTGTTATTGATTTTGACCTCAATAACCTTAAGTTTACCAACGATACATATGGACACAGCGTCGGTGACACATACATCAAAAATTGTGCTACCATTATCTATGAAATATTTAACGGAATCGGAAAGTGTTACAGGGTTGGCGGTGATGAGTTTGTGGCACTCGTTGAAAATTCATCTGCAATCGACATGACACACTATCTTGCAATGCTTGAGTCCAGTGTAGATTCATCCAACCGTCAAAGCAAGCACAAAAACTTAAAAATGCAGATTGCATATGGCTGTGCAACGTATTCTCCAGATATTGACAAAAATCTGGAAGATACCTACAACAGAGCTGACAAAATTATGTACAATGACAAAAAAGAAAAAAAAGAAAGACGGCAATTTGATCGGTAAAATAATTCCAAAACAAAAGAAGCAGTTAACTTACAGCTGCTTCTTTTGTTTTGGAATTATTTTTAGGATTATTTAGGAGCATTGTTATATATCAGAAATACCAGCTGCTGTTACTGCCATAATTCTTATAATTGTAATTATTATAGCCGCTGTTCAAGTATGAATTGCTCGTTCCATATTTGTTATATGTGGATGTCGCACCATACAGCTTATTTAACGTGTTCAGGCTGCTGGCTGCTGCATTCTCTATGGTTCCCATCTTTACACTTATCTTTTCCGCAAAACCACCATCCTTGGTAAATAGCGCTTTTACCTTATCAAAATCAGCTTTTTCCAATGCCGTTTCGTCTAAAGAAAGTTCGCCAGACTTCAAAACAGTGATGCCGATTTCTTTTAACTCGCTTGTATTTGTTGATACAATACTATCCAATGTCCTCTTAAAAGCAAGATTTGCCACTCCGCCGATATCAACAAGCCCATTGTGAACAGCGTTAAAATCGGAAACAAAATCCTTGATGCCTTTGAGAAGATTTTTTTTATCATTTTCCTGTGCCTTTTTTCCTGCCTCATCATCAGTATATGACATATTGTCTATTGCAAGCATCTTCTTGACACTGCTCTGGATTTCATTTGCTGACTTCTCCATACTCTCATACATGGCAAGCTGTTTTGTCTTGGATGAAGATGATGTTGTTGACGAAGTAGTTCTCTTTGTTGAACTTGACTTTGAACTGCTGCTTGTCTTTGAAGTCCTGCTGCCCAAAACATATCCGACACGGCTTCTTCTGGCGCTTCTTAAGTTTCTTGCTCTCAATAACGAATTTCTTGAACTATTTATCTTCATTCTACATTCATATCCTTTCCGACATTTTCTACATAATGTAAATACAATTCGTTTTATTTGATTGTTTACGTAATGTATATCGGTAACAATGGCGCATTTCTTAATAGTTATTTCATGAAAAATGTGGGAATTGTTTAAATTTTTCAAACAATTCCCACATTTTATATAACTAATTCTCTCAACTCTGATTACTATCAGCTGTTTGCTGGGTCACTGTCAGATTTACTCCATCAATTCCGTTTACAGTAATGTTCCTGTTGACTTTTGCATCATAAGACTCTGCATTAATAATGTTTGCAAGGTCAATGCCTGTCGTCTCCTTCATGGACTCAAAAAGCTTTGTCATGACTGCCGGTACATTACCTGCTACCTGTTCAACACCGTTGGAACCGCCATCCCCGCCGATAATTGTAATCTTGTCAATCTGAGTCAGCGGCTCGGCTATCTTTCCGGCAATGTCAGGAAGTACCTTAATCATCATCTCAGCAACTGCAGCCTTGTTATATTTCGCATATGCCTCCGCTTTCTTCTCCATGGCTTCCGCTTCCGCCAGACCTTTTGCCTGTATAGCTTCCGCTTCCGCGACACCCTTCGCACGGACTGCTGCCGCCTCTGCTTCTCCAAAAGCCCTGATACCCTGCGCTTCCTGCTCTTTTGAATATCTGTCTGCTTCCGCCTGTGCTTTTTTCGCCTCCGCTTCACGCTGTGCCTCAAACTGCTGTGCCTCCGCTTCTTTCTGCCTCTGGTAAAGCGCCGCATCTGCTTTCTGCTGTGCAGCGTACTTCTCTGCTTCCGCCTGTTTCTTTACCTCCGCTTCAAGGGCACGTTCCTTGACCGCTACCTCTTTCTGTTTTAACTCAATCTCACGCTCCTGCTTTGCAATATCGGCATTTGCCGTCGTAATCTCGATGGTTTTTCGCTGTTCTTCTTTCTGAATTTCATATGCGGCATCTGCCATAGCCTTCTTGGTGTCCGCCTCCATCTGAAGCTCTGACTTTTTAATAGCAAGCTCATTCTGCTTCTTAGCAATCTCTGTCTGTGCAGCTACTGCCGCGTCATTGGATTCCTTGTCCGCAGCTGCCTGTGCAACCTTGATATCTCTCTCACTCTCGGCTCTTGCGATGGCAGCCGCCTTCTTAATCTTCACAATATTGTCAATACCAAGGTTTTCAATGACATCATTCCCATCAACAAAATTCTGCACATTAAAGCTTATGATGTCAAGTCCCATAGCAGCAAGGTCAGGCTCCGCATTCTCCTTTACCAGTTCTGCAAATTTCTGGCGGTCCGACACCATCTCTTCAAGACGCATACGCCCTACAATCTCTCGCACGTTACCCTCAAGAACCTCTCTCGCCACACCTGCAATGTACTCGATATTCTTATTTAGAAAATTCTCAGCAGCAATGCGCAGTTTATCAGGCTGATTACTAATTTTTACATTGACCGTGGCATCCACGTTGATATTGATATAGTCTGCCGTGGGCACTGCACAGCTTGTCTTGACATCAATCGGTATCAACCTCAGGTTGAGTTTGTCAAGTCGCTCAAAAAAAGGAACCCTGATGCTTGCCTTGCCGATTACAACCTTTGACTTTTTCTTGATACCGGAAATAATAAATGCCATATCTGGCGGTGCCTTCACATAACCCAGACTTAACAAAACTATCAAAATAACTATGACTGTCAGGGCAGCCACTAAACCTACCATTCCACCTTTCATATTCATCCTCCATTTCTGTCATTTGTAAATATTTCCATGCGCCGCTTCTGCGGCTTTTTCCTCTGCATGGGGCTGTTCTTGTTTTCGAG